>JACQWN010000040.1 GCA_016209245.1 Bacteroidia bacterium | reverse complement strand
TATGATGTTAATCGGAAACTTGATAATACTTTTTTAACTTCGAAGAAGTTGCAGTTTAATTATATTTAAATTTATTTGATATTTTTGAGGGGAATTTATCCCCATGAAAATCCCTGTTTAATGAATAATAGGATTTATTAAAAAAAGGTAACTATTAACCTGTGCAAGATAAGTAGAAAACTTTTAAAAAATAAAAAATCAGATGGAAAATTTTTTCATTTTTAATCGGCATTTTTCAAAAACATTCTTTACATCTATAACCAAATCGTCAAAAATACCTATTGTTTTTATATTCTCCAACATTCTCTTTCTTTTTGGCATCTATAGAAATAACAGGTTGTTTATTCGCATGGAATTTTTTAACTGTTTCATTTATATATTCAAATTGTGCATTCCTATCCGGATGCATTCCGCCCTCATGAGTCTTTCTATTTGCCTGTAAGCTATATTTTAAATCATGTAACAGTTTGCCTACCATCCTATGGCTTGTCTTATGATTCATCGTCTTAAGTGCTTCTGCCAAATTGCGAAGACTTTTACATGTCCATCTTAGAGGTGATTCCGGATCGCCTCGCTTGTCAGGTTCAATTAATCTCTCTAAATCTTCTATTAATGTTTTATCCTTTTCTATTTATTCCCATTGACAGAAATTGTATCTTCAAAACCACCTCCAATATAAACAAATCCTTCAAAATCAACTCCAATATAATTTGCATAAGATTGACTTGTAGTATTAATTGTATTAATCCAGCATAAGTTGCCAATTTAAAAAACTACAGAAGATATTGCAAAGAAGATGACAGATATCGAACTTTGCATGAAAATAAAATAATATTTTGCCCGAAGAAATCACCATAGACACATAGACGACAACTTGTACCAACATGTTGTTCACCCTGTCAAAGCCCAAGCTCAAAATAAGTTCTAAATCCCAAAAAATAATATAAACCAATGTAACATACTCAATAAATTTTATGTTATTTTGCAAAAACATAAATTTTGATATTGGCTGGATCTGACGAAATAAAATTATTAAGCGATAGCGATTTAATATTCAGGTATAAAAATTCAAACAATAGTTTGTATATTGGCGAATTGTATAAACGTTATACTCAGTTTGTTTTTTTTATTTGCATGAAATATTTAAAGAATGAAGAAAGAAGCCAGGAAGCCGTTATGCAGATATTTGAAAAACTTATTGATAGTTTGAAACGTTTTGATGTTGATAATTTTAAACCTTGGCTTCATTCTGTTGCAAAGAACCATTGTTTGTTATGGATTATAGACGAGGCTTATGACAAAAAAAAAATTGAAGAAATGAAAAAAAACAGTGGTTCCGTTATGGAATCAGAAGAATTTTTGTATCTTGATATTGAAAATGATAAGGAATTAAAGCTGAAATTACTTGAGGAATGTATGAAAGAATTGAAACAGGAACAAAAATTATGTGTCGAGTTATTTTTTTTGCAGGAAAAATGTTATAACGAAATTACTGAAGCCACAGGTTACGATTATAATAAAGTAAAGAGCTATATACAAAATGGCAAAAGAAATCTAAAAAATTGTATTGAAAGTAAATATGCAGGATAAATTAGATAAAATATTCGGTCCGACTCTATGTATTTCAACGGAAGTATTAGAGGCATATAACAGGAATGAGCTTGACAAGGCAACAATGTATCGTGTAGAACGACATTTGGTTGACTGCGAGATGTGCCGTGATGAAATGGAAGGGTTAATTCTACTGTATAAAAAAGATAGAGCTTCAACAATTGCTTGGTTGCATAGTGAAATAGACAGACATACAGAACAACAAAAAGTAAAAAAAATTGATTTTAATTGGAAGCTGAAGGCAATTGCTGCTGTTCTTGTTATATTGATTGCCAGTTCAATTTTTATTTTAATTTATAAATACCCTGTAAAGGAGACGATGCAGATAGCACAACGGGTTGAGGGGGATAAGGATAAGGCTGAGGTTAAGGATAAGGATAAGGCTGAGGTTAAGGATAAGGATAAGGCTGAGGTTAAGGATAAGGCTGAGGTTAAGGATAAGGATAAGGATAAGGATAAGGCTGAGGTTAAGGTTAAGGTTAAGGTTAAGGTTAAGGTTAAGGAGAAGGCACAGGAGATAGGAGGAGAAGGGGAGAAAGGGAGAAGGGGAGAGAGTGAGAGGGAAGAAAGTAAAGAATACAAGGATAAATTAGCAAGGATTGCTTCGGGGGAATTGGATAGTGTTGCTTTATCCGATGGTTTTTCAAATCAATCCGTTTCTAAAGAGAGTACAAGTAAAACGGCTTACAGAACAATAATACAGGAACAGATCGGACAAGCCCAGGCAGAGGCTCAATCAATTGTCGCAGGTGCGGCTTCGGTGAGTGGTAATATACAATTAATTGACAAAATAACGGAAACTGAACCTGTAATTATAGATGAAGTCAGTCGTACACGTGACTATTCAGGTGATAAAGCTGAAGAAATATTATTTGAATCACGGATTGCTGATAAGGAAAATATTAATGAGACTCAAGCCATAGGAGACACCATTTCAAATATTCTTACGCTTGATGAAGATGCAAATAATATAGATGGAGTGCATGAAAAAAGAGGTCAGGGCATCCGTTCGACAACTGAAATCCCTGCTAATGAAGCAGAAATTGCAGGCGCTTTAGAGCTCACCAAAACTGATGTTCTTGCACAGACCATATCTGATGAGCCTGAAAGAGAGAGGGATGAGCAAGTGAAAAACGCAGAAATTGAAATGGATGATAGAAAAGACAATAAAGCCGGAGGCTTGGATTTGGCATCAGCATCGGGTAAGAAAGGCGAAGAGAAAAAAAGCAAAAAAGTTGAAGCCAAAGCTGAAACAGGATATACACAGGCCGATTACACTGTACAACAGACACCTGCTGCAATTGCAGGAGATGAAAGCTCTGCAAGCTATGAATTAAATAAAAAGAATGGTATAGAGCAATACAACGATAATAATTTTAAGCAGGCATTACAGTTATTTGAACAATGTCTGAAAGTTAATCCTGAAGATATTACGGTTTCATTTTACACAGGTATTATATATTTCGAATTAAATCAACCGGATAATGCTATCGAATATCTTGACAAGGTATTAGTGAATAAGAACAGTGAATATTATGATGCAGCAAAGTTATATAAAGCACGGGCTTTGATTAAGAAGGATAAAGTTGTAGAAGCTAAAGTATTGTTAAATGAGATTATTCAAAGTGACAGTAAAATTAAAAAACAAGCGGAAGAGTGTATTGAGCAGCTTGAGTAAATATAATATTAAATTCTTATTCCCAGAATAAGAATATCATCCACCTGGTCGAGATTACCTTTCCATTCTTTAAATGCCTCTTCAATTATCTGCTTTTGCTCAAGCATGCTTTTTTCATTAATTGATAACAGGAGCTGCTTGAATTGAAAAGATTTGAATTTTCTGCCTTGGTGACCACCGAACTGGTCAACAAAGCCATCGGAGAATATATATATAGTATCGCCTCCGGACAATTGAATCGCATGATTAGTAAAAGGTTTTTCTTCCTCGGTATAATGAATTCCGATTGGCATTTTATCCGCCTTTATCTCTTTTAATTCAATCGGTTGCTTCGCAACCGATTGAATTAAATATAAAGGGTTATTAGCACCTGCAAATTCAAGTTTTTTCGATTCAGAATCAATAATACATAATGCGATATCCATTCCGTCTTTGACCGCCATAGTAAAAGACGAAGGCGTTTGACCCGCAAGGTCATCTTGTTCAGAGTCACTGCCTTTTCTAATAGCAGTACTTTTGGGCGGGTGACCTTGCGGGTCGGAAGAGTCATCTTGTTCAGAGTCACTGCCTTTTCTAATAGCAGTACTTTTGGGCAGGTGACCTTGCGGGTCGGAAGAGTCATCTTGTTCAGAGTCACTGCCTTTTCTAATAGCAGTACTTTTGGGCAGGTGATCCTTCGACACGGCTCGGGACAAGCCTTGCGGGTCGGGATTTCGACTTGTAATACCATGCTGTTGCATGGCTTCAATAATATGCCGGCGTAAATCATTTAATAACTGAGCGGGATGAGATACTTGTTTTTTTCGGACAATTTCATTAAGTGATGCGATTCCCAAAATGCTCATAAAGGCGCCAGGTACGCCATGTCCGGTGCAATCGGCTACAGCAATCATAAGTTTGTCACTTGCCTTTGCTAACCAATAGAAATCGCCGCTTACAATATCTCTTGGTAAATTAATTATAAAATATTCACGTACATTTTGTCGGAGAATTTCTTCAGATGGAAGAAGAGCATTCTGAATTCGGCTTGCATAGTGAATGCTGTCGGTAATTGCCTGTTTTTGTTGCTTAATTTCCTCTTCAGCTTCTTTTATTTTTGTAACATCAGAATCAATGGCTACCAGCTTAAAAAGATGACCGGAATTATCTAATATAGGTGTAAGGGAAATATATAAAGCGGAATTCTTAGTTCTGACGCAATCGCTGATTATCTCACGGATGTTAGGATTTGTGCTTACCTCATAGATATTTGTTCCTTTCTCCTTCTTGAATTCTTCTAATGTATAACCGAATAAACGCGTGAATCCGTCATTTATCCATTCTATATTTCCTTTTGCATCAGCAATTATGACCGAATTATCAGTTTCGCTTGCAACAATGGAAAGTTTTTCAAGCTCGTGATTTATTTCTTCAAGCCGTTTATTTGCAATATTTTTCAAACGTATCTGCCGGATGAGCAAGACAGAAAACATGAGAATAACAATGAAACCAAGAATAAAAGTATAAATAAGCCGCCGCTGATTATTGAGCTTCAAATCTTTTACCTGTTGCTCCTTATTTAATAATTGTATTTCCCTGTCTTTTTCCTCGCTCTCATATTTCTCTTTTATTTCCGATAATTGACGTGAACTTTCAGTATTAAAAATTGAATCTCTTATTTCGGTGTATTTCTGAAAATATTCAAATGCACCGATATAATCACCTGTCATCTTTTTTATCTCGGCAAGCGATTTGTAATTGCCTTCAATTGTTTTCCTAAGATTCAATTCTTTAGCTAATGAAAGACTTTGCTGATACGCCTCAATAGCCTTATTATACTCCCTTTGTAATTTGAAAACATCGCCAAGCCGAAACATACATTCTGCTATTCCCTGCTTACTGTCAAGCTGCTTATATTTTTTATATGATTTGTGCAGATAATCCAAAGCTTTAATATAATCGCCCCATTTAGTATAAACAATTCCAAGATTTCTCAGTGTTCCTGCCGAACCGTCTTTATCTCCTTGCTTATCCTCAATTTCAAGAGATTTTGTATAATTTTCGACTGCTTTTTCATAAATACCAAGCTCTTCATATATTACGCCTATATTATTAAGCGAATAGGCAATACCAATCGAATCCTTAATCTGTTCCATGATAGAAAGCGACTTTTTATGATATTCCAGTGATTTTTCAATCAGCTCATTCGATTTTTTGTACTTTCCCCAATCCTTATAAACTTGTCCGACATTCATCATTGAATTGGCGATTCCCCTTTTTATTTCAGCATCATCCGGTCTTTTCGGAGCAATTTCTTCAAATGTAGATAATGAACGCTGGTAATAATCAAGCGCCTGTTCAAATTGACCCCATTCGTGATAAACTATACCTATTACCTGAAAGCTATTTGCTACTCCCATTGTATCGCCAAGCTCTTTTCTGATTTCAAGCGA
Source organism: Bacteroidia bacterium (assembly GCA_016209245.1). Taxonomy (GTDB): domain Bacteria; phylum Bacteroidota; class Bacteroidia; order Bacteroidales; family BM523; genus JACQWN01. The sequence goes on along the minus strand of JACQWN010000040.1, from coordinate 368 downwards.
TTTTTGATAATATTGAATCGCTTTATTATATTTTGCCCAATAGAAATATGTTATCCCTATCGTACGTTGAGTCATTGCAATTTCTTCCTTATCGCCAAGCTTTTCTGAAATGTTTAGCGATTGTGACATATATTCTATCGCTTTAGCATAATTTCCCCATCCCTTATGAATATAACCAATATTATATAATGTTTTTGATTTTTCTGAAAGATTTCCGGTTTTTTCAAATAGCTTTAGACTTTCTTTATAATAATCAAGAGCATCTTCCATTTTTTTCTGAAAATGAAAAACTTTACCGATATTTTTCAGAGCTATAGCGGCTTCCACAATATTATTGTATTTTTTTGCAAGGTTTAAAGCTTGGATAG
>JACQWN010000039.1:995-3688 GCA_016209245.1 Bacteroidia bacterium | reverse complement strand
GTTCTTGACTGTGATATTTTACAAGGCAATCCTGCAGACCCAACATTTTTTCAACCGACCATTGAGCGTATCCAAACCAATTATGAAAAAACACCTAAGAGTTCAGTAACCGATGGTGCTTACGTATGTCCAATTATATAGAAAATGCTCTAAAAATCGCTTTTTTTCTAAAAAATTATGGACTGACACAAATTAAAATATAAAAAAGGTAATTTCCGATATAAAAAAAAATATTTTTGTGCTGGACAAGAATTTTACTTTGAAATTCTCAGACATTACGGACAGACACTAATTAGAAATTTTATATAAGTTTGTAAGATAATATGAAAGTGATAATGTTACAAATTTTCATTTCTATTTACCTTATATGCAACAGTTGTCTAAATCAGGGTACTTTTGAACCTGAAGATAAGAAGCTTGCAGAAATGAAAAAGTTGCTTCCTGTAAATTGGAATATAAGTATTTTAGATACAATGCTTATTATCGAACGGAAGGATTCTGTCTGGATAATGTTTGAAAATAAAATAAATGCTGAACCGGATTTTAATACTACTCAGACGGAAAGAGAAAACCGGATAATGCAATATGGAATTAAAGCAAAATGCAGAATAATTTACAGAGTGGAAGATAAATGGAGTGATAGAAAAATTAGTGCATATAAGGCAAACAACGATTCAATTCAGCGGATTATTAACAGCTTGCCTGAAAAATATCATTTGACGGAATTACTGTCGCAGCCCAGTAAGGACGAGCAATATTCTTTTTATGATTTATCGGAAGAGGAATCCAAAGCATTGGCATTATATAATAAAGAACAAAAGGAGCTGGAAGATAAAAAGAAAAAGTTACCTAATTGTCATACCGATAATTATAGCTTATTTTATATTGGAATGGAAGGCACAGAGGATGAATTACATACAGTTTATCCAGGTGAAGCGAGTACAGAGGCATATCAGTTGCAAAATAAAATTTGTAAATAATAGAGATGGGAAATGTAGAGACGCCCAATTTGGGCGTCTCTACATTTCCCATCTCTATTAGAAAAGTTCTTTCAATTGCGTTTCAGATATTTCCGAAGGTGTATCAATCATAATATCGCTGCCGGCATTGTTTTTTGGAAAAGCAATAACATCTCTGATAGAATCAACTCCTGCAAATAATGCGACCCATCGGTCGAAGCCAAAAGCGATGCCTCCATGCGGAGGAGCGCCGAATTTGAAAGCGTTCATAAGAAACCCGAATTGTTTTTCCGCCTGTTCTTGGGTCAGACCAAGAATACTGAACATTTTTTGCTGAAGGTCGGAATTATGAATACGAATTGAACCGCCGCCGATTTCAGTTCCGTTAATAACCAAATCATATGCGAGAGCTTTTACATCGGCAGGATTAGTATCAAGCAAAGGAATATCGTCAGGATTTGGAGATGTGAAAGGATGATGCATCGCATAAAAGCGTTGTGTTTCTTGATCCCATTCAAGTAATGGGAAATCGGTTACCCAAAGCGGAGCGAATTTATTTTTATCACGTAATCCGAGTCGTTGCCCCATTTCAAGCCGGAGTGCTGAAAGAGCGGAAAGTGTAGAAATTTTTTCACCTGCAAGAATTAAGAGCAAATCACCATTCTCGGCATTAAACAATGCTTTCCATTTCAATAAATCATCCTGAGTATAAAACTTATCAATTGATGATTTTACCATTCCATCCTGATTGAATTTTACAGCGACTAATCCTTTTGCACCAATCTGGGGCTTTTTTACAAATTCCGTCAGCTCATCAAGCTGTTTGCGGGAATATTCCGAACAGTTTTTTGCACAAATCCCGCCTATATATTCAGCATTATCGGCGATACCAAAACCTTTGCCTTTAACAAGCAGGGTTATTTCAGATATTTTCATTTCGAACCGGATATCGGGTTTGTCAGTACCATAATAAGTTAATGCATCAGTATAAGTCAGACGTGGAAAAGGAGCGGTAAAATCAATATTTTTTAATGTCTGGAATAAATGTTTGGCAAGCCCTTCAAAAGTATTTAAAATATCATCGGACATTACAAACGACATTTCACAGTCTATTTGTGTGAATTCCGGTTGGCGGTCGGCACGGAAATCCTCATCTCTGAAGCATTTCACCAGTTGATAGTATTTGTCAAGGCCAGCAACCATAAGCAATTGCTTAAAAACCTGGGGCGACTGAGGCAGAGCGTAAAATTGCCCCTTATGCAATCGGGAAGGAACCACAAAATCCCTTGCTCCTTCAGGTGTGGACTTAATCAAAACAGGGGTTTCAACTTCAATAAAGTTCTGTCCGTCAAGATACTTCCGCACTTCCTGTGTCATTCTATATCGTAATTCAAGATTTTTTCTAACAGGTTCCCTGCGAATATCCAGATAACGGTATTTCATCCTTAATTCTTCACCGCCATCGGTTTCGTCTTCAATAGTGAAAGGAGGCAATTCAGATTTATTAATAATGGTAAGAGCAACGACTAATATCTCGATTTCTCCGGTCGGAAGATTTTGATTTTTTGAAGAACGTTCGATAACTGAACCTGTCGCCATAATAACAAATTCGCGTCCTATCTGTCGTGCCTGTTCGACTAGTTCCGTTTTAGTAACCGCCTCATTAAATATTAACTGAGTAATACCATAGCGGTCGCGAATATCAATCCATATTATCGATCCCATATCTCTGAT
>JACQWN010000039.1:0-955 GCA_016209245.1 Bacteroidia bacterium | reverse complement strand
TGTACGGTACATAATACTATTTTTTACTAAAATAAAACTCCCTGGTCTTTATTTCCAATTACTTTTTCATCATATTGCTCGTTGAAAAATTCTGTCCAATAGTATATAAGAACCTTTTTTTGCAAATTGGTATCAGCAGTTATTTTTAAAACCAGTTTTTGTATTTTCTTCAGGAATGCAAAATTGTTTTTAGGTATGAGTTGTTCGTCTGCAATTAATTGTTTTAATTGTTCTACATATACAGAAAATTCAATTTTGTTTCTATGATTTTTTATAGAATTTAAACTTCGTGCTTTAGCAAAGCGTGATTTAATAAGATGTAATATTGATTTATAAAGTTCCACAAGAATTTCTTCTCTTTCATTTTTATCATTATATCCTAAAGATTTTAAGAAGAGGCGGTCAATATTCAATCTGAATTTTTCAACCTTTTTTAAATCAACTTCATAAGGATTTTCTGTTCCAATTTCTTCGGTTATTGGTTTTGCAATTTGATTTTTAAATGAAGCATTTACTTTTTTAAATTCATTATCTAATGATTGCGAAATGTCTTGAATATCTAAAACCTTGATAATTTCTAAGTCAGGACCATAAGTTGTAAGAAGTCCATCACCCAAATTAACTCTGCCTGTTAATTCAGTTTGTAATATAGTAAAGGCAGAATTTAATGAAACATTATAGATATGAGAATTAGATTTATTTTTATAATTTCCAACAAAAACCACATTCCCAATTAAAATTTGTTTTTTGATAATTGGCGTCCAATTTCTTTTATCTCTAAACTGAAGAAGTATAAAATCTTTTTTATTTTGAATACCTAAATTCCACCATGCAGGTCTGCTTTTACAAGTTGGCTTTCCAGAAATAATTACATCATCTGTTTTAATTTTTTCTCCATGAACAATATAAGAAAACAAATAAGGGTAGTTTTCCTTTAATTCTTTTTTGTGTTTTT
>JACQWN010000653.1 GCA_016209245.1 Bacteroidia bacterium | reverse complement strand
TCCGAGATTCTATAAATATGTTATCATCAGCAGGATTCGGGTAAATAAGAATATTTTGCTCATTATAAGATGGGATATCTGCAACTGAGACCGGTAATTGGTATTTACTAAAAAACTTCCATATTTCTATTGAATATGAAATATCGTTTTGCGGCTGGAAGAGCCAGACATGGTCGGCGCCATTAACCTTGTACAATTCAACCTCGGTATTTTGCAGACCGTTGGGGTAAATAAAAGTTTCTACGGTATAGCCGTCAGCGGCAATATCAGGCAGGTCGGTATGTATGGCAGATGTATCGCATTGGTTATTTGCAACCCAGAAATTAATAAGTGAATCGGTGTTGATACCGTAATCATTAGTATAGTATCCCGCAGTAGCGTCGCTTGTGCCATGAAAATGCGCAATTGATACAGCCCTGCCCGGATTGCATAGGCTTAAACCATTTCCTATAGTACCGGCTACGGAAGCGAATGCGGCAATTTTATAATTCGATTCACAGGCCATGCGCTCAGTCATAAAGCCGCCCAATGAAAATCCGCACATATATACCCGCAAGGGATCAATAACATATTGTGCAATGGTGGAGTCTATCATTGCATTTAAAAAGCCAATATCATTAATAGCGGAATTGGGATAATATGCGTATAACCCCGCCCCGGCGTTCCATGCGTTTCCGGCATAAGGGTCATATAATGCCTGTGGAACAAGAACAATAAAATTAGCCGTGTCGGCGATCAGGTTCATGCCAATCCCGCTGAAGTTGGTCATATTGTCACCCAGACCATGCAAGGTAATTACCAAAGCAGCAGGATTTGCCGGGTTGTACACTGGTGGAACATATACCAGGTATTGCCTCAGCTTTGTTTCAAAGGTAAATGACTTGTTTGCCCATTGTGCATTGACCTGAATGGTAAATGCAAGAACAATTAATGCCGATAATAATACTTTTGTTTTCATAAAGGTTTTTTGATATTTATAATTACTCAAAAATACTCATTAATTCCGGTTGTTTTTTCAGATAATTCATTCTTTCATTCATCAGTTGTAAAATTCCTGGTATTTCATAATATGTTTCAGTCAATGATTTTGAAAAAATATCAAAAGAATAATAGAACCATGGATCTTTTTTAATATACGGGGCAATAATCATTTGAAATTTTTTTGCTTCTGTTTCCAGATAAGAGCTCAACAGTTCATTTTTAATAAGCGTTTTATAATGTGTAAATATAATTCTTTATATTCAGGTTTTAAAAATAATATATTTTAAATAATCAGGTTAGCTTTTTTATTTAAAAAATATATTGTACTTTTGTACTATAAAAATCAATTAATATTCTATAAGAGATGAAAAAAAGTATTTTTTCAATTATTTTATTGTTCAGTGTTTTGACTATATGGGCACGTGAACACAATTCGCTGATAGCAGGCAACTGGTCCAACCCTGGGACATGGGACAGCGGCAGAGTTCCCGCCGCAAATGATGTAGTGAACATTTCCCACGCTGTCACGCTTGATACTGATGTATCCGATTGTGAAGAGATTACAATTAATGGTAGCGGTTCATTAAAAGGTTCAGGACATAATTTAAGAATTAAAAATAATCATTCTCTGATTGTAAAAACAGGAGCCGAGCTTGAAGTAAATGATATTCAATTCGATAATGGTTCTACAATTGACATTGAAGCAGGAACCGATATAAAGGTTCAGGGAAATTTTACTAATAACAATCATAGCGACCAGGTTACAATTAACGGGACAATGACAGTTGAAGGCGGTTTTTATAATGGTGAAGGCGGAGTAATTGTCGGATCGGGAACAATTTGCATTAAAGGTTCATATACAGGTGCTGGAATCTCTTTCGGATATGATCCGACTGATGACATTCCTGACGGAAGCTGCATCCCTGTTACTGCACCTGTCGAGCTGCTCGATTTTTCGGTAAATATCATTAATAATTATGCCGAGCTAATCTGGCATACTGCTTCGGAAGAAAATTGTGATTATTTTGATATTGAAAAAAGCTCAAACGGAATTGATTTTGAAGCGATTAATAGAATTAAAGGCGCTGGTACAAGCAATGTCCGTCAGGAATATATATATCAGGATAAATCTCTGCCTGCAGGCACAGTCTATTATCGTTTAAAACAGGTTGATTTTAACGGCAATTTCGAATATCTTGATATTATTTCCGCCTCAAACGACAAGTCAGGTACCGAATGTAAATTAAATGTAAATCCAAACCCCTGTATCGGAAAGTGCATGATAAAGTTTGAAGATTGTTATGATTCGGAAAATGCCGACGTAAAAATTGCAATTTATGATGCTATGGGTAATGCCGTTTATTCGTCTTTATCCAAAAAGGTTTCAAGCGGCGAAGCGGCATTTTCCATTGATGCAAACAATAATCTTGTTCCCGGCGTTTACATTATCCGTGGAGGAAATGAAAGTAAAATTATTGATAAAAAAATTATAATTGATAATTAATAGTAACTACTCAGCCACTATGTTAGCCGTAATAGCAACAGATTTCACGGATTTATTATTACCGAATGTGGCTTTTTTGTAAAAATTTATTAAACTAATAAATTATAATCTGTGTAATCTGCCTTGGACAGACATGGTCAGCTATGGCAGATGACATCTATGGCAAATATTTGTTTTTTAATGCTTTAATCATGCTGAGTGGTTACATAAATTGGATTATATATTTTAATGTAAATTATTTGAATTATATGCCCATTTCAGATAAATAGCGCCCCATGTAAAACCGGCGCCAAAGGTTGCAAGAATGATATTATCGCCTTTCTTAAGTTTGGGCTCCCATTCCCATAGGCACAGCGGAAGAGTTGCGGCAGTAGTATTTCCGTATTTTTCAATATTAATCATAATTTGGTTGCGACTGATACCCATTCGCCGGGCTGTGGCATTAATAATACGCATGTTCGCCTGATGAGGCACAAACCATGCAAGGTCTCGGGGAAGCATATTATGCTTATTCATGATTTCAATAGTAATATCAGCCATGCAAACCACGGCTCGTTTAAAAACTACTTGTCCGTCCTGATATACAAAATGTTCGTGATTATCAACTGTTTGATGAGAAGCCGGCCGTAATGAGCCGCCGGCTTTTTGATATAAATATTGATGCCCGGAACCATCGCTTCGTAAAATAGAATCAATGATGCCTGTGTCATCTGTAACCGGCTCTAATAAAACCGCACCGGCGCCGTCGCCGAACAGGCAACATGTCGCCCTGTCGGTATAATCAATAATCGCCGACATCTTATCAGCGCCGATAATTATCGCTTTTTTACTGAAACCCGATTCTACATATTTTGCACCTGTAGTTAAAGCATATAGAAATCCGGAGCAGCCGGCATTAAGATCGAAGCTGAAAGCGTTTTTTATACCGCAAACATCGCTGATAATATTTGCAGTTGCAGGTACCATCATGTCGGGTGTAACCGTGGCGCATATTACCAAATCTATTTCGGCCGGTGATGTATTTGTTTTTTTCAGAAGCTTATTAACGGCATCGGAAGCAATCGTTGATATGCCTGTGTCCTGACCTTTAAGAATGCGCCGTTCTTTAATACCGATTCTCGACATTATCCAATCATCCGAAGTATCAATCATCCGGCTTAATTCTTCATTGCCGAGAATATATTCAGGTAATGAAGCTTCAACTCCTGTTATTGCTGCTTTTACTGCCATTATTTGAATGCCTCTTTAATTTTTTCAGGTAATTCGGATTTTACCACTTCCCTGCTCTGAAGGAGCATTTTCTTTATTGCCGCAATATTCGAAACTCCATGACCAATCATGACTGTTCCGTTTATTCCAAGCACCGGAGTTCCCCCTATACTTTCAAAGTTGAACCTGTCAAAATATTCATCTTTAATGTTTCTTTCTTTTGCCATCGTATAGATAGATTCCGCCTGCTTCAAAACAATATTGCCCGTAAATCCGTCACAAACCACTACATCGGCTTTATTATTTGATAAATCATAACCTTGTACATTTCCGATAAAATTAAAATGTGTTGTTCCTTTCATTAAATCGTGGGTGGCTTTAGTGAGCAGATTTCCTTTTTCTTCTTCTTCGCCTATATTAAGAAGCCCGACTTTCGGATTGCCGATACCATAAACTGCATTTGCATACAGCGAGCCGAGAATAGCATATTGGTATAGAACATCGGGCTTACAATCGGAATTTATTCCTGCGTCAAGCAATAAAGTGACACCGCCGTTCAGCTTTGGCAAAGGAACGGTAATACATGGCCTTATAATTCCGGGAATAGATTTTATTGTGTACATAGCTCCGACAAGTACCGCCCCTGTATTACCGGCGCTTGAAAACGAATCAATAAGATTTTGTTTCAGCATTTTAAAACCTACTACAATGCTTGAATCAGTTTTATGCGCAAAGCTTTTTGCAGGATGTTCCGACATGGCGATTACCTGCGATGTATGAACAATTTCGACCAATGAGGCATCAAAATGTTCTCTTTTCAAAATGCTTCTTATAGTCGGATCATCGCCGATAAGTACTAATTTATCATGGCAGGACAATTCTTTGGCGGCTTGAATAGCTCCCAATACCGTTGTTTCAGGTGCAAAGTCCCCGCCCATTATATCAATACCCAGCTTCATAGTGACAAAACTATGTTAGGCGGTAACTTTCTTTTCAATTGCCTGTTTTCCCCTGTAATATCCGCATTCAGGACATACAAGATGAAGCTGAACAACGGCTTTGCATTGACTGCATGTAACAAGAGCGGGAACAGTAGCTTTATGATGCGTCCTCCTTTTATTCCTTCTCTGCTTCGAGATTCTGTGTTTTGGATGTGGCATAATTGAACATGTTAATTTAATGATTCCTTTATATTTATTATATCCGATACGACATTCGTATTATCGGGTTCTTTTACAAGATATTGTTCAAGGCGTTTAATCATCTCGGGATTACATAAACTTTCACCGGCTTTATTAACGGGGTGTATGCATTTGGGCGGCAAGCTTAACGTTGAATAATCGAAAATAATCCGGCTGGTATCCAATTCTTCGGAAAAAGCAGGTATGACGATAACATCATTAACATCATATATTTTATCCTTTTCACGCTGTAAATAAATTTTTCCGGTGTATTCAACGGGTTGGTCAAATTCATCAAGACAACGGTCGCATGTAACTCTGAGTGTTCCGTTAAGCTGCAGCTCTAAAATCATAAATGAAGGATTTTTCTCAATTACAATTTTAATGTAAATATTACCCGATGAAAATTGTTTTATTTCAAACCTGTCGAACAAATCGCTGCCTGCCTGAAAATAAAATTCATGGCGCCCCGGCTTCATCCCTGATAGCGGAATTGTATATTTTTTTAGATTTTTCAATTTTTTTTAAAAATAAACCCGCAAAGCTAAAAATAAAATTACAAATAAAAAATCCGGGCTTTATTAAATAAAGTATAGAGATTGCTTCCCACTTCGTTCCTCGTGGTCGCAATGACGCTCAATTTAAACGTCATTGCGAGGGCTTTTCGCCCGAAGCAATCTAACCTGCATTATTCATAAATTTGGAAATAAATATTTG
>JACQWN010000652.1 GCA_016209245.1 Bacteroidia bacterium | reverse complement strand
TATTGTTATATAAACAGTTTTACTAATTGTTAAAACAAAAGTATAAAAAATTACTTTGCCCAATCTACAAGCATTATAAAGTTATCAACAAAATTATTAACAATATTCATAAATGATTAATAATGAACTTAAATAACCTCTTAAAATAGAAATGACAAGGAGAAGAAAAACCACGAAGAATTTACAATTAGCTTTTAATCAATGTAATACAATAATGAAGTAGTCAGTTGGATGGTTGAGTTTGTGAACTATTTGAGGGTATTTTTATATCCGTGAAAATCCCTGATAAAGGTAAAACAATGAGTATTATATATAATAAATGGTTTTTATTCTTTATTGCATGGATATTTTATATTCAAACAACCTTTTCTCAGTGGACATCTCTGTCTTTTCCGTCTGATACGGATACTACCTCTTTCTTTAATACTGTCTTCTTTTTAAATAAAGATACCGGCTACATTGGCGGATATATTATTATTCATCCAGGTTATGTTCCTGAGCCTCATTATGGTGCAATTCTTAAAACTGAAAATGGAGGAATAAATTGGAGCCTTCAAACTGTTTCATGTTTTATCCAATCTGTATTTTTTACAGACAATGAAACAGGATATGCCGTTGGTGATAATTATATCTATAAAACTATTGATAAACCAACGTCTTTCAGAAGGAATACATAAAGTAACTATTAACGGTTCTGCTTTAGCGCATGGAATTTATTACTGCATATTAGAAACTGAAAGTGGCATGAAGGCCATAAAGCTGGCGAAGCTCTAAATCGTCAGTTTAATTCAATTTCTTTCTTACAATAATTAAAAATTCCTTTAATACATGTTCTGGTATATTAGACAAATGGCTTTCAATAACATTATCTTGAATACCATCATGACAATGTTTAGGAAAAGTTTTTATTTTTTTCCATCTATTATGAGGAGCATTATCATGCCGATAAACTTTTATAAAATTCTCTCTTTCCCAATGTAATGAATATTTCCCGTCCAGCGAATACCATATATCAATAAATGTATTGTCAATTAAATACAATCGTAATTTCCTTGCTCTACCAGTATAACTGAATATAATTTCACTATCTGCAATTATATCATTAAATTCATATTCAGCTATTCTTCTAAGTTTCTTGTAAATTTCTAATATCATTTTCTATTTCTTTAATTTCCGCATCAATGTTTTTTATTTCAATAAGGTCTTCCCATGCAGGGTGTTCAGGAATTTCGCCATCTCTTATTTTATTTTCTAATTCTTTTAAAGCAGAAACACCATACCTTGACAAAATTTCAAATTTTTCTATCTGATATTTTCTCTTTTTTTCTTTTATGGCAAGAGTAGAGGCATATCTAATAAATTCCTCATGTGAAACAGAGTATTTTTTTGAAAGTTTTTCAATAGTATCCTTTTTAATCATAATTTTCCCTCCTGTAATTTTTATTGTTAATAAATTTCAGCAAATATAGGCATTTTTTATTCCCCGGTTTATTCTTTTTTTACAAAAATTTTCATTTGTCAGCAATTCCGCGTCATTTTGCGGAGTAATTATTATTCAAAGATAATCAATAACTTAAAAGAAGCAATAAAAGCAGCGCTTGTAATAGGTAATCATGCGTAAATTCCGTTTTTTAATGCGTTAGCAAATAATGGGTCTTTTCCTGCCCAATTGCCAAGCATAGATTTCTTTCTTGCAACTGTCGGCGGTTTGTCTCTACAACCTCACCACAGGTTTTATTTTGCTGTTTGTCGTACAGAGTTCTTAAAATAAGAAGTCTGTATTTTTTTTTACTTTTACCGGTCAATAATAATGCTTAAATGATATTGTATTATTTAGCCGGGATATTCGTATTGTCAATAATAATCGGCTTAATCGTCTTTTGGAGAATGGTGATTATCCGGACCCCAAAGCACAAGCTTCCGGATATTTATTACCGTGAAAAAATTAAAGCGGGCGAAGATTTTTACTTATGCGGCAGGAATTGGTTGAATCGTAATAAATACGGGCTTTGGGAATTGTACATCGAAGGTAATGCTCTTGAACGGGGTATTGCAGCGGGGAAGCTCACTGAAGAACTGATTGAAGAGCAGGAAAATATATTTTACCGGCAACTTAACGAATTTGTCAAATCGCTAAAGTATTTGCATCTCCTCCGGTTGATAATAGCATGGATTAACCGTAAAATAGATAAGTTTATTGATGAAGAATTCCGTAAAGAAATATTCGGTATATCACTTTACGCTCCGAAAAAATACAGATTTATCGCTGAAAATTATCAAAGATATCTGAATTATCATGCCGCCCATGATATAGGACGGGTGCTGCAGGATATGCAGCTTACCGCCTGTACGGCATTTGCAGCATGGGGAAATAAAACTGCAAACCGTTCAATTATTGCCGGTCGAAATTTCGATTTTTATCTGGGAGGTGATTTTTCACGCAGCAAAATTATTTCTTTCTATAATCCCGACATTGGATATCCTTTTGTAATGATCGGCTGGGGTGGTATGGTCGGTGTTGTTTCAGGAATGAACATGGCCGGCTTAACCCTGACAATCAACGGGGCGATTTCAAAAATACCGCATTATGCTACCACGCCTACATCAATCCTTGGACGTGAAATTATCCAGTTTGCATCTACAATTAATGAAGCATATATCATTGCTGAGAAACGGAAGCTTTTTGTTTCCGAATCGTATCTGATTTGCTCGGCAAAAGAGAACAGAGCTGTAATTATTGAAAAAAATCCATATACAACTTCACTTTATGAAACAAGCAATGACTTCATTGTTTGTACAAATCATTTTCAAAGCGATATTTTCAAAAACGACGCCATGAATCGTGAAAATATCGAAAAAAGCGATTCTGTAGCCCGCTTTAACCGTGTAACAGAGCTGATTCAGAAAAATCAAAATATTGACCCGCATACTATAGCAACGATTTTAAGAAACAGGTACGGTTATGAAGACAAAGCAATCGGACTTGGCAATGAAAAAACTATTAACCAGATGATAGGACATCATTCAGTTATTTTTTCACCGGGAGATTTGAAAATCTGGTTCTCTACTTATCCTTATCAGCTAGGCGAGTATATTTGCTATGATTTAAAGAAAATTATTTCAGAATATTCCGGACTTTCAGTAAAAGCTGAAATCTTTGAACAGGAAAAAACAATTCCGGCCGACCCGTTTATTACAACTGCAGAATATAAAAATTTTATCCGGTTCAGAAAAAATATCAGCCCGATTCCTAATGAACGTAACAGGTATAACAAAAATTTTGATGAAAAAGACCTGCCTGAGCTGATTTCATCTAATCCTGAATATTATTCGGTCTATAATATTGCCGGAGATTATTATTCGGCAAAGAATAATTATCTGAATGCATTACATTATTATAAAATTGCATTGTCCAAAGAAATTTCTACAGCTTGGGAAAAAGAACGTATAGAAAAGAAGCTGGACAGAATCAACCGGGAAATAAGCGGATTTTCTAATGTTGTACATTGTCCTTACAATAAGCCGGAACCAATAAACAAGTCTGTTTACAATAGATTTAAAGAAAAAAAATGTTGTGTAATTATTCCAACATATAATAATTGTAAAACATTAGAAAACGTTATTACAAAAATCCTTGAATTTACCGCTCAAATAATTATTGTCAACGATGGTTCTATTGATTGTACAGATGAAATTCTCAGCCGTTACAATTATTTGCATATTATCAGCTATAATAAAAACAGAGGGAAGGGATATGCACTAAGAAAGGGTTTTAATTATGCTGTGGCAGCCGGATTTGATTATGCAATAACCATTGATTCCGACGGGCAGCACAGCCCTGAAGAATTATTATCTTTTCTTGAGGCGGTTGAGAAAGCTCCTGATGCAATTATTGTTGGCGCCAGAAATATGGAACGGGCTGAGATTCCCGGTAAAAGCAGCTTCGGGCATAAGCTTTCAAATTTCTGGTTCAGATTCGAGACAGGTATCTGGCTTCCTGATACCCAATCGGGTTACAGATTATACCCGCTGAATTTCATTAAAAATTTTACATCCTTCACAAATAAATATGAATTTGAGATCGAGGTGCTGGTCCGTGCCGCTTGGAAAGGTATTAAAATAACTTCTATCCCGATCAGTGTGCATTATGGTACGGATAGAATTACTCATTTCAGGCCATTTAAGGATTTCAGTAGGGTAAGTCTTTTAAATGCTTATTTTGTATTAATTTCTTTGCTGTATATTAAGCCATTTCAATTTGTTCAGGGTTTAAAGAAAAAAACTTTCAGGGAATTTTGGGAGCAATATATTATCAAAAGCGATGAATCGAATGCAAAAATAACTGCGGCGGTTATGCTTGGCGTTTTTATGGCAGTAACCCCGATATGGGGATGGCAACTTGCTGTAGCTGTCACAATTGCTCATTTTTTACGATTGAACAAAGTAATTGTTATTGTATCGTCTCATATCAGCATACCGCCAATGATACCGTTTGTCCTGTATTTAAGCTATATTTTGGGAGGTTTTATTCTCAATACCGGTAATTTTATTTCCTATAGCTCCAGTATTAATTTTATATTTATTGCAAATAACTTATTTCAATATATCGTCGGCAGTATCGTGCTTGGTTTTGTACTGGCTATAATATCAGGAATTTTTATTTATTTTATTCTTGCGGTTTTCAGAAAGAAATAAATAACCGAATATATTTCTTATTTTTGTGAAAAATATCAACCATGCCACAAAGATTAATACCTTACGGTAATGCTAATTTCGAGAAAATCATTACTGAAAACTATTATTTTGTTGATAAGACAAAATACATAGCGGAACTTGAAAAATATACATGTCCGGTTTTTCTTCGTCCACGCAGGTTCGGCAAGTCGGTTTTTACCGAGATGCTTCGTTGGTATTATGATATCAAAGCAAAAGACAGGTTTACAGGATTGTTTGGAAATACTTACATCGGGAAAAACCCTACGGCAAAACATAACAATTATTTTTTTCTCTCGCTTGATTTTTCAGGTATGAACATTTATGCAGCGGAGAATACCAAGGAAATACAAAAAGCTTTTAATTCGAAAATCGGTTCATCATTGTATGGTTTTTTAATGTATTACAGCGCTCTCCTTAAACTTAATGAGGATTATCCTGACCGGTTCGACCGTGAGTTCAATGAAGATGCTTCCGCAAAACTAAAACATGTATTGGAGTTGGTAAAAAAAGTTAATGGTAAGCTATATATCGCAATAGACGAATATGATAGTCTTACCAATGCGTTGGCAATTTTATATCAGCATACTCCTGAGGGTCAAAATGAATATCTGAATATTCTTAGAAAAGGCGGTTTTTTCCGTGGTTTTTTTGAAGCGCTCAAAGACGGTTTAAAACAGGTAATTAACGGCGTATATATTACCGGAATTCTCCCCATCACTATTGCCGACATGAACAGCGGATTCAATGTGGCGGATTGGGTTACATTCAAACCTGAACTGCTCAACATGCTCGGAATTACTCAGTATGAATTTGAGGGACTGTCGGTTTTCGCCTGATTCCGAACCTGTATATAATCCTATGATGACACTTTATTTCCTGAACAACCTAATGCATTATAACAAACAACCCGATTATCTTTACGATAACAACATCCGTGTTGATTACCGGCAGATTGAATTTATTTTCGGGAATAATTACGAAGCAAGAAACGATGTTATCTCCTGTATGACTGATAAAAGGAAAATCTCCGCATCACCTAACCTGAACGTCTTTTTTGACATAAATGCATATAAAGACGGCAGGTTTATCAATGAAGGATTATATTATCTTGGGCTGCTTACTTTTTCTGAATCTCCGGATACATTCATTATCCCGAATCTTGTTACTTATGATATGGTGATAAGTTTTTTTGAGAGAATAAATAATTATCAACCGGATAGTTACACACTAAGCCGGATTATCGAACCTTACAAAATGAAAGGAGACGTCGCTGGTTTTATTTCCATATTTTTTGAAAAAGTCATTAAATCATTTCCCGGCGATTTCTTTAAAAATGCCAACGAAAGTTTTTATCATGGTCTGATGTACCATTTGCTGAACTCCACTTTCGATAAAGGCCGTTTCGAAGTGTATCCTGAATTTAATGTTCCCGGCGGAACCTGCGACCTGATGCTCCGTTCGTTACCCGGTGCAAAGGTGCAAACGAAAATCAGAGATATTTTCGAACTCAAATGCGTGCCAAAGTCGGCTTCCAATGCAGAATTCGAAACGATATTTAAAGAATGCAAACGACAATTAGCGCAGTATAAGACCGGCCAATACAACGACTGGCGGGGAGTGGCTGTATGCTTCAGAGGAAATAAAGATTATAAGATTGAGACGATGAACTAAGCATTGGAAGAAATCTAATAAATAATGCAAAACCTGTTTGTTACAATATTTAACTTCTTTCACACGAAACGCTGGCTGTTGTTTATTCTTGTAGCATTGCTTACAATTACCGGCGGCTATTTCGCCTCTAAAATCCGGCTTGAAGAAGATATTACCAAAATGGTGCCTTCCGACGAGATGACAAAAAATATTGACTTCGTATTCAGTAATTCCAAATTTCTCGAACGGCTTGTAATTAATATTAGCCAGGCCGATACAAATGCAGACCCCGCTCCTACTCTGCTTGTTTCTTATGCCGACATGCTGACCGACTCGATTAACCGGTGCTTTATTCCGCATTATATAAGCAAAATCATCGGAAGAATAAGTGAAAATTATATGACCGGCGTTTATAATATAATATATAACAACCTTCCACTGTTTCTTGATAAAAATGATTATAAGCTCATTGACTCTTTAATAACTGCTAAATCTGTCGGGCTGAAAACTTCAGCAAATTTCAAAATCCTGCAATCGCCTACCGGACATGTTATGAAAAAATATATCCTTAACGACCCGTTGGGATTCATGCCGTTAGCTTTAAAAAAAATGGAATCGTTTCAGATATATGAAGACTATATAATTGAAGAGGGATATATTTTTTCAAAAGATAAAAAGCATTTACTGCTGTTTTTAATACCTGTCAATGCGACAAATGAAACATCAGAAAACAGTAAATTTTTATCCGGATTAGACAATCTTATCGAGGTATTAAAAAAGACAAATAATAATATTCATGCGGAATATTTCGGAGCAATGGCTGTTGCTGTTGACAATGCCCGGCAAATAAAGAAAGATATTGCACTGACTGTTTCAATTGCCGTTTTATTTTTAATGATAACAATCAGCATGTTTTACAGGCGAAAAACTGTTTTTTTCCTGCTCTTTTTTCCTGCGATTTTTGGCGTAATAATCACCCTTGCTATATTATACCTGACAGGGAATGTTATATCTTCAGTCGCTCTTGGGCTGGCTTCCGCCCTTCTTAGCAATGCAGTTGACCAGGCGCTTCATTTCCTTACTCACTTCAGAAACATGAAAAATGTCAGGAAAGTAATTCAGGATTTAACGCTGCCTTTGCTGATGAGCACCACAATTACCGCAATCGCTTTTTTTAGTCTTATCCTCATACGTGTAGAAGCACTCCATGACCTTGGCATATTCGCCGCCTTGAGCGTTATCATCGCATCAATTTTTACTTTAATCGTTCTTCCTCATTTGATTCAGCCCTCAAGGCATGAAAAGGAGAATGAATTACAACATCATACAACATTTATTGATAAGCTGATGAGCTTTCAGTTCGACAGGAGCAAGATATTGATATGCATTATTCTGGCAGGAACAATTATTTTTTCATTTACTGCAGGCATGGTCGAATTTGAATCGGATATGTCCAAGCTGAATTTTGTCACGGAAAAGATACGGCAGGCAGATAAAAATCTTCTTCGACTTGGCAATAATTCCCTTAATTCCCTGTACCTTATTTCAAGCGGGAAAAACCTTCAGGAAGCTTTGAAATACAATGAAAAAGCAACGTCAAAAATAGATTCTCTCGTAAAAGCGGGTATCATAAATAAATATTCTTCTGTCAGTAATTTTATCATGTCGGATTCTCTTCAGGAAGCAAAAATCCGGATATGGAGCAGCTTCTGGACACAAAATAAAAAAGACCGGCTTAAACATGAACTTATTGCTTCCGGTAAAAAATATAATTTTAATGAAAAGGCCTTCTCACCATTTTATTCAACACTTTATAAAAATTTTATACCAACCGATTTCTCGCGTCTTGAAATAGTAAATGAAATGTCTCTGAACCTTTATATTATAGAAAGTCAGGAACAGACTGCTATTGTTACACCTGTAAAATCTTCGCCTCAGAAAACAAATCTAATCTACTCAAGCTTTGGCAACGACAGTCATCTGACGGTTTTCGATAAAAAATCTGTTGTGTTAAAATTTATTGATATTGTCAAGAAAGATAACAACGATTTAGCATGGATTTCGTTGCTTACTTTGGTTGTAATACTGATTCTCGCTTTCGGGCGTTTTGAGCTTGGAATAATTACATTTATTCCTATGTTCGTCAGTTGGGTATGGACAGTAGGACTCATGGGGCTATTCGGCGTAAAATTCACAATTTTTAATATTATTATTTCTTCATTTATTATCGGGCTTAGCATTGACTACAGCATATTTATCATGCAGGGATTGTTACAGGAATATAAACTTGGAATTAAAACTTTACATTCCTATAAAACTTCCATATTTATTTCATTTCTTACTACTTTTATAGGTATCAGAGTATTGATTTTCGCCCGTCATCCCGCTTTACGGTCAATAGCATTCCTTTCAATAATGGGTATATTTTCGGTTGTTATTATTTCCTATACGCTTATTCCTGTTTTATTCCGTTTTCTTGTCGAATTTCAGCGAAAAAAGAGAGTAGTCCCGATTACTCTTCTCGATTTTATCGCTTCACTAATAGCGTTTGTAGTTTTCTTTATATCATCGTTAATTACAACACTAACCGGAACAATTTTTTTCAGAATAATTCCTAATAAAAATAAGAATTTAATGTTTGTTTACCGCATTGTTTTTATGTGGATAGCCCGATTCGTAATATATATCATGGTAAGCTGCCCCAAAAAAATCATCAATCCTAACCGTGAGAATTTTAAAAAGCCGTCAATGATTATCTGTAACCATCAGTCGCATATTGATGTGCTGTTAATTTTAATGCTTTATCCCAAAATTATAGTATTGATAAATGATTGGGTAAAAAATAATATTTTTTACGGCAGTGCTATAAAATATGCTGAATTTTATCCTATTTCCGATGGGTATGAGAACAGTCTTGATTTTCTTTCAGAAAAAATAAAAGACGGGTATTCTATCCTTGTTTTTCCTGAAGGTTCACGTTCTCCTGACGGCGCTGTTAAAAGATTTCATAAAGGCGCATTTTATCTTGCTGAAAAGCTGCAGCTCGATGTGTTGCCCGTTGTTTTACACGGTGCCGGAAATATTATTACAAAAGGCGAACCGTTTCTGAAATCCGGCCGGATAATATTAAAAATACTTGAACGAATCGGTCCCGCCAGTCCTGATTATAATCTTCCTTACCGTGAGCGCGCAAAGCTGTTCAGAAAATTTTATATTAATGAATATCATAAAGTCGTAGCTGAATATGAAACTCCGGAATATTTCCGAAGCAAGCTTATAAGAAATTATATATATAAAGGCCCTATACTTGAATGGTACTTACGTGTAAAATTACTGCTGGGAAAAAATTACCGTATTTTCCATGAATTGCTTCCCGGCGCAGGAAAAATAACCGATATAGGATGCGGTTATGGTTTTATGGCATACATGCTGAATTTTCTTGCACCTTCAAGAAAAATTACCGGTGTTGATTATGATGAAGCAAAAATCAATATCGCCCGGCATTGTATATCAAAAAATGATAATATCGTTTTTATTTGTTTCGATGTTGTAAATTATGATTATGAAAAATCCGATGCTTTTGTATTATACGATGTTTTGCATTATTTGCCGGAAAATGAACAGAAGCTGGTAATTTCCAAATGTATTGATAATCTTGCTCCAAACGGAATAATTATTATACGCGATGGAAATACTGATCTGAAAGCAAAGCATAAAAGAACTCGATACACGGAATTCTGGTCAACTAAAATTTTAGGATTTAATAAAACAAGAAATAAGCTTTGTTATACATCAAAAGCAAAAATCGTTGAAATTGCAGCACAATATAATATGGCTGTTCAGACCGTAGAAAGCTCGCATTTTACATCAAACGAGATATATATTATTCGTTAAGACATTTATCATATTCAGAAAATCTTCTTGTGAAATTATCCTGATATTCAGTTTCTTTGCTTTTTCCAGTTTAGATGGTCCAATTCCTTGTCCGGCAAGGAGAAAATCGGTCTTTGATGATACCGAGCTTATATTTTTTCCACCGTACTTTTCTATTAATGCCTTGATTTCATCGCGTGAATAATGTTCAAAAGTTCCTGAAATGACAATAGTTGCTCCTTTTAATTTATCGGCGATTATTTGCTGTTCTGTCGCGGCAATCTCTATTTGGACACCTGCCTGCCTTAACCTTTCAATAATTTCAATATTTTGAGGTTTTTTAAAATATTCTATTATGCTTTGGGCGATCTTTTCGCCTATTTCCTCAATTTCAAGCAATTCTTCATAGCTTGAGCCGATAAGCTTGTCTATTGTTCTGACACTGAATGCAAGCTTTTTAGCAACCGTTTCACCGACATAACGTATCCCTATGGCATATAACACCCTGTGAAACGGCACTTTTTTCGATTCCTCAATGCTTTGTACAAGGTTTTCGGCTGATTTTTTCCCGAATCTTTCAAGATTTTCAATTTCTTCAACTTTTAAATTATATAAATCAGCCACATTTTTGATAAAGCCCTTTTTATATAAAAGTTCTATGGTCGCTTCGGCTCCTGCTATATCCATGGCTTTACGGCTGACAAAATGTTCAATACGCCCCATAATCTGAGGCGGACAATTGTCTTCATTGGGGCAGTAATGTATGGCTTCACCTTCCTTACGAATTAAAGGAGCATTACATTCGGGACAATTCCCGATATAATTTACAGGTGTGCTGTCGTGGCTGCGCATCTGTAAATCAACGCCGACTACTTTAGGAATAATCTCGCCTCCTTTTTCTACATAAACTATATCGTTCAGCCGGATATCATGAAGTTTAATTTGTTCGGCATTATGAAGGGAAGCGCGTTTGACAACGGTACCTGCAAGATAAACTGGCTCAAGATTGGCAACAGGTGTGATAGCGCCGGTTCTGCCAACCTGATAATCAATTGAAATAAGACGTGTTGATACCTGCTCCGCTTTATATTTATATGCAATGGCCCAACGTGGTGACTTTGCAGTACTGCCTAATATTTGCTGTTGTCTGAGAGAATTGATTTTTATCACAATACCGTCAATATCGTAAGTTAGCTTTTTTCTTTCTTCTTCCCAAACACGGATAAAGTCCATAACTTCGGTCAGATTCCGGCATTTCTCAATATGTTCGGAGATACGAAAGCCCCATTTCTTTGCTGTTTGCAGGTTATCATAATGACTGTCGGAAGGCAGGCGGCTGCCGAGCAGATAATATAAATAACAATCCAATCTGCGTTTAGCTACTTCCTTTGAATCAAGAAGCTTCATCGTTCCGGCTGCAGCATTTCTCGGATTGGCAAATAATGCTTCACCCTGAGCTTCTCTTTCCCTGTTTAACTTTTCAAATACAGGCCGTGGCAAATATATTTCCCCGCGAATCTCAAATTCGGCAGGATAATCATTTCCTAATAACACAAGCGGAATACTGCGGATAGTCTTTACATTGGCAGTAATATCATCACCTGCAAGCCCGTCACCGCGGGTAACAGCATGTTTCAATTTTCCGTCAATATAAGTTAATCCAACAGAAATACCATCGAATTTCAATTCACAAACATATTCGTATTCATCTTGCAATGCTTTACGAATGCGGTTGTCAAGCTCTGATAATTCTTCTTCAGAATAAGTATTTCCTAAAGACTGCATCGGATATTTATGAGCAATCTGAACAAATT
Organism: Bacteroidia bacterium; assembly: GCA_016209245.1. GTDB lineage: Bacteria > Bacteroidota > Bacteroidia > Bacteroidales > BM523 > JACQWN01. The sequence continues at coordinate 1,989 of JACQWN010000652.1, read as the reverse complement.
CTTCAATATGGTCACTGCCTATCCGCTGTGTGGGCGAGCTGTCATCGGCAAATTCAGGATAACGCTTTTCAAGCCCGATAAGGTCATTCATCAGAATATCATACTCGTAATCCGAAATTACCGGCTTGTTGAGCGCATAATAATTGTAATTATGCACTTCGATTGATTTTCTTAATTGTTCGATTCGTTTTTTAATTTCAGATTTGTTCATTGCTAAAGGTAAATTTCTTCAAAATATCACACACTCAAACTATTAAACATTTCTTTGATTGCAAAGATATAATGTTTTTTTGTAACTATTTAGGTCAATATTATATTATGCAGATTATTTCACCGAAGTACGAATTTCTTACGAACTTACGAATTACGAATTCGCTGGTCACTTCGTAATTCGTAAATTCGTATTTTTTTCGTACTTCGGTGAAATAATAACGTTTATACCTAAATAGATACCAAAAAAACAAAAACGTTTGTAAACAAAAATATTCTAAAACAATTTTTAAATTTGCACAATTTTTTACAATATGTGGCAAAACCTGACAAAATACAGAGAAAGATATTTAAAACTTGGTTTGCAGAATTCGATTGATTATGAAAAATTCTGTATGATATCTATTGTTTATAATTCATCGAAAATTGAAGGATGTTCTTTATCAGAAACCGATACAAAAATATTAATCGAGAATGATATTACTGCCAAGGGAAAACCGCTTCGCGACCATTTAATGATTAAAGATCATTACAATGCATTTATTTTTATAAAACAACAAGCAGCAATAAAGAAGAAGCTAACAATTGATTTTATAAAAGAAATAAATGCTTATGTGATGAAAAATACAGGAGGTATTGTAAAATCAATAGCAGGTGAATTTGATATATCGAAAGGAGATTTACGTTGTGCGCAAGTATACGTTGATAAAAAATATTTTCCTGATTATAAAAAGGTTCCAGGATTACTTAATGAATTATGCATCGCTGTAAATAATATAATAACTAAAGTAAAAGGTAATGATATAATAAAACTTTCAGCCGACCTTCATTATAACCTTGTAAATATACATCCTTTCGGCGATGGTAATGGCAGAACCTCAAGACTATTTATGAATTATATACAGCTTTTCCATCAGGAACCTTTGATTAAAGTTTTTACCGAGGACAGGGCAAAATATATTTCAGCGCTTAATGAGACAGAGGAAAAGAAAAACGCGGATATATTCAGAGATTTTATTTGTAAACAACAGATTAAATTTTACAAAGCAGAAATAAAGAAATTCTCAAAACTGAAAAAAGGATTTGCTTTGATGATGTAATATAGCAGATAATAGACCGAAAAAACATTTCCTGCTGCAAGGGCTTTTAAAAGACCGGGATTTGATGATTAGAATTATACTGCAAATGGGATAAAATTCCGCATTTTGATTTAAGAACAAGGATTAACGATTTACGATTTTTGAAGTAGAAGCTGGATTTATCTTCTTAAATCATCAATCGTTAATCAATTCTATGCGGAAATTTATACCGTGCAAAGTATAAAATTTATCCCTATTTATTAACACCGGTAAAAGTATTTATAAAAATATAGTATATTAGCCCGTTCAAATTTTTATTTAAAATTATGAAATACAGCATTTTATCTTTAACATTTTTATTAATGATGGCATTGGGTTACACTTCGGAAAAACCCAACATTGACAGCTTGGAAGAACGGCTTACATCAGCCGAAGGGCTTGAAGAGGTCAAAATCCTTAATAAGCTTGCTGTTGCTTATAAGGATATTTCGCCTTTTGAAAGTAAAAATTATGCAGAGCTTGCATTTACCAGAGCCAGCGAGTTAAAAGATAATATCTTAATGGCAGAAGCACTAATGAATATCGGTAATGCGAATTGGTTACAATTTTCATATAACGTGGCAATTGAGAAATACAAACAGGCTGCAAAATTATATAAGCTTCTGAACGATTCATCAAATTTAGCATTGGCATATAGTAA
>JACQWN010000651.1 GCA_016209245.1 Bacteroidia bacterium | reverse complement strand
ATAAATATTACATCGGTGCTTAATTATATGGGGAATCTTTACAGAAAAAATGGAGATTTTTCAGTGGCATTGAATTATTACAGCCAAGCTTATGATATAAGCTATGATGATAATTATTATGAAGGTATGGCATATACATTGTTAAACATAGGCGAATTATACAATGACCGGAAAAATAAGCAAAAAGCGATTCAGCATTTTGAAAATGCGTTAAAGCTGGCTGAAAAGCTGGAAGATAAAGAGCTCATACGCAGCATATATAAGGATTTATCAGACGCTTATGCAACAACATCAGATTTTGTAAAGGCTTATGAATACTATAAATTGTATTCCGACTTCATGGATGAGCTTCTGGCTGATGAAAGCAGTAAGAAAATCGCTGAAATGCAAAACCGTTATGAAATTGGAAAAAAGGAAAAAGAGATTGAATTGATGGAGAAACAAAAGGAACTTGATAACAAAACAATTGAAGCGCAACAAGCCAAAAACCGTAAACAGCAAATAATAATCGTTTCTTCTATTTGCGGTTTTTTAATCGTCCTTGTTTTTTCAATTATTATCCTGCGAATGTTTCGTCAGACACGAAAAGCAAACATACTCCTTAAGAGACAAAACGAAGAAATCCGCCAGCAAAAAGAAGAAATTTTTATTCAACGTGACGAAATATCTGCACAACGAGATAAACTCAGCGAACAAAATTCCCTGCTTGAAGAACAAAAGAAAGAAATTACCGACAGCATTAATTATGCTAAACGTATTCAACAGGCCGTTTTACCAACCGACGAATATGCTTACAGTATTCTTGGAGAGCATTTTATTTTGTTCAAACCAAAAGACATTGTTTCCGGCGATTTTTATTGGGGAACACTAATAAATGAATGGCTTATCGTAACCGTTGCCGATTGTACAGGACATGGTGTACCCGGCGCATTTATGAGTATGTTGGGCGTTTCATTCCTTAATGAAATAGTTAGAAAGAAGGAAGTAACAAGAGCCTGTGATGTACTTAATATCTTAAGAGAATATATTATTGAAGCATTACAACAAAAAGGGAAAGAGGGTGAACAACAGGACGGAATGGATATAGCCTTTTGTGCAATAAATTCTAAGACAAGAGTATTACAATATGCAGGGGCAAAGAACTCTTTATACATAGTTTCTAAAGATAATTCAAATGAGATCAAGGAATTTAAAGCTGACAAAATGCCTGTTGGAATTTACATGGAAATGAAACCATTTACACATAACGAAATATGTTTAAACAAAGACGATATAATATATTTATCTTCTGACGGATATATTGACCAATTTGGTGGTGAAAACAGAAAAAAACTTCTTAATAAAAGGTTCAAAGAAATTCTACTCAAAGTTTCAAAAGAACCAATGAATATACAAAAGGAAATGCTGATTAATGAATTTGAAAACTGGAAAGGCGAACACGAACAAATTGACGACGTAACAATACTTGGATTAAAAATATAAGATAAATGTTTTGGTCTTAAAAAAAGAAAACAAAAATGAATAAATAAACATTGAGGATGGCAGCCTACAGACCTCTAACAGCGTGCATAAGCAATGGCGGTGAACGTAGCTATTTAAAGTTACGTCCTTTTAATTTAACTTTGTGAATATGATAAAGGATACGTTTACTAAATCCGCCACTGCTCATGCACGCAAACGTTAGGCTAATAGGCTGACAAGGGAGAACCTACTTAAAGAAATAACATGAATGAATAGAATAAATCAAACCCAAAACAAAAAGAATTATCTTTAATAAAAAAGACAATACCTGTAGTGAGCAAAGTCGAACTATGAACCTGATAAGAATATTTATATTAATCCTATTATCAATTTGTTCGTGTATAAATCTATCTGGACAAAACAAGAAACAAGAAACTTGATTCCTTATGAAACCATACACCGAAAAAATAATCCCGCATGTGCGGGATGCAATAAAAAGAAAAAACAGTATATTTGAAAAATAATAATTCCGCTGCTTAAAAATAAATAATGTATTGATTATTAATTAAATAAAATATACAATGAAAATAAAAATATTATTCATTGTTGTAATCATATTGCTATTATGCACAAATATAGCAAGTTACAGTCAGAACGTTGCCATAACCGATGATAACGGCTATACTGCCGACAGTTCCGCAATGCTCGATATAAAATCATTAACAAAAGGCATGCTTGTTCCCCGCTTGACCACAATACAGCGAAATGCTATCAGTAATCCGGCAACAGGACTACTTGTATTTGATAATGATGAACTTAGTTTCTTTTTTTACAATGGAACTGAATGGATAAATCTGAGTTCGGGTGGAAATATATGGACTAAAACCGGTTCAAATGTTTATCTTGCCGATTCGACAAATAAAGTTGGTGTAGGAACAAGCACACCGACGAATAAGTTTATTGTAAAAGGAGACGCTGCTACTGGAGTAAATGAAGCTATTTTTGCCGTAGTAAATGCGAATGGGGATACAATTTTTGCTGCCTATCCGCAGGGCGCTAGAATTTATGTCGCAGACGACCCTGCCCTCAAAGCCGCCGGCAGCCGCAGCGGTTTCGCAGTAGGCGGTTTCAGCCTGACTAAAGGCGCTTTAACAAACGAATACCTTCGCGTAACCCCCGACAGTGTGAGGATTTATATTGAAGATACCACCGGATTAAAAGCATCCGGCAACAGAGGCGGTTTTGCAGTTGGTGGATTTAGTTTATCAAAAGGAATAAATGACAGCTT
>JACQWN010000650.1:2046-3826 GCA_016209245.1 Bacteroidia bacterium | reverse complement strand
GTATTGTTGGTAATTGTGGGGGTACTGCTGGAATAACAATAAATTCCGCCGCCGGAAGAAGCAGCCGAGTTATTAGAAATAGTATTATTGGTAATTGTGGGGTTGCAGCTGACATAACAACAAATTCCGCCGCCGGAAGAAGCAGCCGAGTTATTAGAAATAGTATTATTGGTAATTGTAGGACTGCAATTGTAATAACAATTAATTCCACCGCCGAAAGAAGAAGCCGAGTTATTAGAAATAGTATTATTGGTAATTATTGAATTGCCTGAATAATAATAAATTGCACCGCCAGAACCAGCCGAGTTATTATAAAAAGTATTATTGGAAATGGTGAAATTGTTGGATTGACAATAAATTGCACCGCCAAAAACAGCCGAGTTATTAAAAAAAATATTATTGGCAATTGTGTGATTGCTGGAATAACAATAAATTCCACCTCCATAATCAAAAGCTGAGTTATTAGAAATCGTATTATTGGTAATTATAGGATTGCTGTAATGACAATAAATTCCACCGCCATAATCAGAAGCCGAGTTATTAGAAATGCGACAGTTGGAAATAATGGTCTTGGAAAAGTTCTCAAAATAAAGAGCCCCGCCATTAGCGTCATCACCTGTGCCTGTGGCTTTGCCGTACTGGAGTTTGCAATACATCAACTTAGATGTGTCGTTAGTCGCAGGGGTGTTGTCAAAGCGTATTCCGCGCCAGCCGGTAGTAGTATTGGCGCAAGTAAAAATTATAGTATCCGAAGGAGTCCCTATGGCAAGAAGGCGTCCCTGTATGTATAGTTTATAACTGCCCTGAAAGTTCACGGTAACTCCCGGCTCAATGGTGAGGGTTTGTCCATTGGGTATCTGTATTGCACCCTGAATGAGATAAGGTGAGCCGGTAAGGGTCCACGTGCCGCTTACGTTGCCGCCGGGGATGGGGGTTTGGGCTAATGCGCTGCTCAATGCATCAATCATAACGGAGAGTAAAACTAAAATTGTAAATTTTTTCATAAATAAAAAATGGTTTTATTTTTTTGTTTCCTAACCGTAATTATAAAACATCCCATTGTTCTTTGCTAATTTCTGCCTGTTTTAAAATTCTGATTAATAGACCACTGCTTATATCTCCCTGATGTGGATTAGGAATTCTAACTTTAAGACTTTCCTTTTTCATAAATTGATGTTTTCCGCCTGCGAAAGGTCCTGTAAAGCCATTTTTCTTCATTTTGGCTATCAAATTATCTCTGGAAACATGCTTCATTCTAAGCAACTTTGTATTTTATTTCAGCGGTATTGATAGCCGGTATTTCATCTCCGTCTTTTATTTTCAGAATGAGCCAGCCTTCAAGTACTTCCTGTAATTCCCTCCTGCATCCTTCCAGAGTGTCGGATTCTGCCCATACACCTTTGCACTTTTCGATTTCACCATAATATGTATTGGTATCAGGCAATATTTCATATCTTGCTTCATTCATTGCCGATTGAATATAGTCTGTAAGCATGGTCGTATGTATTAGTTAATAATATCTTCGATATCTTCCCGCTAATCGTCAATTTTTTTTAAATCAATAACAGCAGTTTGCTTTATGCCGCTTTCGACTACTAAATAATTAATTCCTTTCATATTGACGACGACATTATAAATATCACAAAAATAGTAATTCTTTTCTTTCTCTTTTGTCTTGAAAAATATTTTTTTACAAAATCCTCTTAAAAAGTTGCATTAATTACTTGAATTTAGGTTTTATAAACTTCTTTATAACAATTTCATCGTCTGTTCTTATCTT
>JACQWN010000650.1:0-2019 GCA_016209245.1 Bacteroidia bacterium | reverse complement strand
TCGTATAAACCCCGGGTGAAAACTTTGATATATCTATGGTTGTCTTTATCACGGATACATTAAAATTTTCAACGACCTGTCCCTACATATCGCAGATGGAGACGGTTGCATCCCGTAGAGATGTTGCATGCAACGTCTCTACGGTGATTTGAGCATTCGCAGGATTTGGATAAACAGTCAAACCTGTCAGGTTTTCGCTAATAGAAACAATGAAATATTCATACGCTCCTATATCAATGCGACCATTTATTATACGTGGATTACCTGCTATATCTGTTGCGGGCAAATTAAGCCCTGTTGTATCCGGCGTGCCTGCATTTATACAAGGCGAACCTGTCTGCAGCGACCAATCGGCAGTTAAACCGTCATAGCCCGTGCCGCTGCCGGCAGAAGAAGCTACAAACAAAGCGTCTGCTTCGATATTATTCTCATAAGTGCCGGTGTAAAAACAATTGTTAAGACCGAATGCCGCAGTACCTCCCTGCAAAGCGCAGTAGTAAAAGTTTGGGTCACTGTCTTCGGTGTTCAGAAACACCTGCGTCCCACTGGCACTTGCAGTGTTGCCCCATAAAATTGTATTGCGTAATGTCGGGTTTGAATTGTTTTTGCAATACAGTGCTCCTCCATTATTTGCATCATTGTTGGAAATAGTATTATTGGTAATTGTTGGATTACTGGAATACTCACAATAAATTCCACCGCCACGATAATCAGACGAGTTGTTAGAAATAGTATTATTGGTAATTGTTGGACTGCTGGAATAAGAACAATAAATTCCACCGCCACTACTATTAGCTGAGTTGTTGGAAATCGTATTATTGAAAATTGTTGAATTGTTTTGAAAACAATAAATTCCACCGCCATGATTATTAGTCGAGTTGTTGGAAATCGTATTATTGAAAATTGTTGGATTGCCGTAAGAACAAAAAATTCCACCGCCATTAGAAGAATTCGAGTTGTTGGAAATCGTATTATTGAAAATTGTTGGATTGCTGTAAGAACAAGAAATTCCACCGCCATAAGAAGCCGAGTTGTTGGTAATTGTATTATTGGTAATTGTCGGACTGCTGTTATACCAACAATAAATTCCACCGCCATCAGAATAAGCCGAGTTGTTGGAAATAGTATTATTGGTAATTGTTGGACTGCTGTTAAGACAATTAATTCCACCACCATAAGAAGAAGCCGAGTTGTTGGAAATAGTATTATTTGTAATTGTGGGACTGCTGGTATTACTACAATAAATTCCACCGCCAAAATAAGAAGCCGAGTTGTTGAAAATAATATTTTCGGTAATTGTTAGACTACCGGAAGAATTAATTCCACCGCCATCATAAGAAGCCGAGTTGTTGGTAATAGTATTATTAATAATTATTGGACTGCCGGAAGTACAATAAATTCCACCGCCAGAAGAATAAGCTGTGTTGTTTGAAATACGACAGTTGGAAATAACTGCTTTGGAAAAGTTAATAAAGTAGAGAGTTCCGGAGTTAGTATCAAGACCTGTACCTGTGGCTTTACCGTACTGTATTTTGCAGTATATTAGTTTGGAGCTGTCGTTAGTCGCTGGGGTGTTGTCAAAACGTATTCCGCGCCAGCCGGTAGTGGTGTCGGCAGCAGTAAAGGTAATGGTATCTGCAGGGGTGCCAATGGCAATAACTCTGCCCTGCACATATAACTTGTAAGTTCCCTGAAAATTTACAGTAACGACCGGCTCAATGGTGAGGGTTTGTCCATTGGGTATCATTATTGCGCCTTGTATAAGGTAAGGTGACCCGGTAAGTGTCCATGTGCCGCTTACGTTGCCTCCGGGAATGGGAGTTTGGACAAAACTCGCGCCACCAATCCCAAAGGGAGGAAGAAGACAAAATGCAAATTGCAAAAGGTTTTTAAATGTAAAAGGGACTTTTGACATGCGTCCTGTTAATGGTTATAATTATTTAGTTATTGAAATATCAGCTCAAGTAATTTTAATATAGTAACTAAAAAAGCAATTGAGCCGATAGTCCATTTCATATT
>JACQWN010000038.1:3703-5549 GCA_016209245.1 Bacteroidia bacterium | reverse complement strand
GCAACTTCTAGGATAGGAAAGCCCGTTCCGAATCCGACATACAATGCTGTAATGTTTTTTCTGTAATTAATCAGGTCGAGTAGCTTTAATCCGAAGGGAGCAGACCAGAATGGCAGTTCGTCATATACTGAAACAAAATCATCGTTATTAATATCAAATTTAGTTTTAAGAAAATTTTTCATTAGATATTGGTTGTAATAAGAGTTTGCAGCGAATTTAACAAATTTAGGCAAAGATAATAAAATATAATGAAAAATCAATATTTTTAAGAAAGAACATACATTATAGCATCTGCCTTTAACATGCATTCGTCATATTCCTTTTCCGGTATTGATTTTGCTGTTATTGCTCCACCAGTCGAAAAGGATAAATATTTTTCAATCGAATTGTATAAAATGCTTCTTATAACGACATTGAAATCGAAATCACCTTCGGGTGTAATATAACCAACGGTTCCGGAATACAATCCGCGTTTCGTTTTTTCATAGCTTTCAATAAGCTGCATGGCTTTGACCTTTGGCGCACCCGTCATCGAACCCATTGGAAAGGCACATCTGATGCAATCGGTAAAATGATATTTCTTATCAAGCTCAGCCACAACAGTTGAAATCATTTGATGCACCTGGGGAAATGAATAGATGCCAAATAACTCTTCAACTTTAACAGTTCCCTTTTTTGCAGTACGGGATAAATCATTTCTGACCAAATCTACAATCATTACATTTTCTGAACGCTCTTTGACATTGTTGTATAATTGGTTTTTCAGATTTATATCATCAGTATTATTTATTCCTTTGTGTATCGTACCCTTTATCGGTTGGGATATAATCTTATTCCCGATTTTTTTCAAAAATCGTTCCGGACTTGCCGATATTAAATATTTATCGCCGATTTTGTAATAACAGGAGAATGGGGCATGGGATATTCTCATTAGTTCTGAATAAACCGCCAATGGCTGAATTATTGTGTTATCGGAATAAAACTCCTGGCAATAATTTATCTCATAAATATCGCCCCTTTGGATATGCTCTTTAAGCTGTACAACATTTTTAAGATATTCGTCTTTTGCTATCCGCTTTTGTATAGTGACTTTAGATAATTTAGGTAATTCAGGTTTCCGGCTAATAATTTGTTCAACAATTTTATCAATGTTTTCGTTTGTAAAACATTCTTTATTATAGTTGACAGAAATCGTATTTCCGTTTGCAATAAAAATTAATAAGGGTTGAAAGAAGTGATATTCAGAAAACTTCAGACCATCAAAATTCGCAGAATTCAAATCTTCGGTATAATTTTTTAAATCATATGTAAAATAACCTGCTAACCAGTCATGAACTTTATTATGGTATTGTTTCAATGCTTCAAAACCATTGTCGTTCGATGAAATAATTTCACTTTGCCTTCCGACCGCAGCAAGAAAATCAAATGTATGATAAGCTTTTTTTAATAGATTCTTATATTAATAATAGTTACTGTTAAAAAATGCAACATTGTTGTATATTTCCGACCATTCCAGCAGATTATTAAAGAAATGTTCTACATTGTTTATATAATATTCTTTGATATCTCTCATATCAATCCTAAATCTTAAATCCTCGATCTTGGATGAAATCTCAAAATAGCATCTCTTAAATATTCTCTGTCAAGATGAGTGTAAATTTCAGTTGTAATTATTGATTCATGCCCCAGCATCTCTTGGACGGCTCTTAAATCGGCGCCTCCGTCAATCAGATGTGTAGCAAACGAATGCCGGAATGTATGAGGACTAATCTTTTTTTTCAGTCCGATTTTTTTTGTCAAATCCTTGATTATAGTAAATACCATTACCCTTGTCAGTTTTTTTCCC
>JACQWN010000038.1:0-3686 GCA_016209245.1 Bacteroidia bacterium | reverse complement strand
TTTTTTTCCCCTCCGGTTAAGAAATACAATATTTTCACTGTTTTTAAGCACAGCGATTTTATTCCTGTATTCATTCAAATATATGCTGATTTCTCTCATCGCTTTATTGCTGACAGGAACAAGCCGCTCTTTATTTCCCTTGCCGATTATTCTTATAAATCCCTCACCGAAATGTAAATCTGTGATTTTCAAGCTCACCAGTTCAGTTACCCGTAAACCGCAACTATACAAGGTTTCTAACATCCCCCTATTTCGATGGCCCTCTTGTTTGCTCAAATCAATTGCTTCAAGTAATTTATCAATTTCTTCTATTGAAAGCACTTCAGGGAGCTTTCTGCCTATTCTTGGTGTCTCAAGTAAAGTAGTCGGGTCGTTGCTTATTAATTCCTCAAGCAGTAAATATTTAAAAAACGCCTTTATTCCTGATATAAGCCGGGCCTGCGAACGGGCATTAATACCAAGTTTATTGACCCATTCAAGAAATTGTTGTAAATGTTTCAATTCAATCTTTGCAGGCGTCAAATCTTCTTTTTTATATTCTATAAATTGAACAAGCTTCCTCACATCGTTAATATATGCTTCTATTGAATTTGCAGATAAAGACTTCTCAATTTTCAAATAATTGCTGAAATTTTTAATATGCTGATTCCATTCCATAATAACCTTAAAATCAGGTAGGTATTTTGCAAATATATAATTATTTATATTGTTTCTGCAAATTTTAATGAAAATATTTATAGTGAAAATACGTAACTATTTAGGTCAATATTGTATCATACAGATTATTTCACCGAAGTACGAATTTTTTAAAAATTACGAATTCGCTGGCCATTTCGTAATTCGTAAGCGTTGCATTGAGCTTGTCGAAATGTTCGTATATTTTTCGTACTTCGGTGGGATAATAACGTTTATACCTAAATAGTGTCTGTCCATAAAGTCTATACAAAACGTCATTGCGAGGAACGAAGCAATCTATAAAACTATACTAAATTAACAATGCCATTTTTTCGCTATATGTTTAGAAGCATATAAAAATATATTTTGACAATTCGATAATTCTATATTTTTGTTCGTGGAAATAATAAAAAATGTCGGTTCATGGAAACGTTAGAAACAAAAACCGCGAAAGGTATTGTGGTTATTTATCCTGAAAAGTGCAAAGGATGTGGCTTTTGCATTGAATTTTGCCCGAGTCATGTCCTTGATTTTTCAAAGGAATTTAATAGTAAAGGATATCATTATCCTGTTGATATAGCCACCGATGATTGCTCAGGATGCGATCTTTGCGGATTATATTGTCCTGATTTTGCCATTTTTGGCAACCGTATTAAGGATCTTGTTGCAAAAGGTATTGATATATCACAAGTAAAGAGAGGAGTGCTCAAGTGAAATCTGATAATGAAGCAATATTAACAGGCAACCACTTTCTTGATGGGGATCATGCCTGTTGTGAAGGAGCAATAGCTGCGGGATGCAGGTTTGTTGCGGGCTATCCGATTACCCCCTCAACCGAAGTTGTCGAACGGATAGCACAACGGTTTCCGCTTATCGGCGGAATTTTTATTCAAATGGAAGATGAAATCGCTTCTTCCATTGCAATTGCCGGAGCTTCATGGGCAGGAAAGAAGTCAATGACAGTAACTAGCGGCCCGGGGTTTTCCTTAATGATGGAACATATAGGCCTTGCTGCAATAACCGAGACCCCTATGGTTTTTGTAAATGTACAAAGAGGCGGGCCCTCGACAGGGCTTCCGACTCTTCCGGCTCAAAGCGATATGATGCAGGCACGATGGGGCTCGCATGGCGATTATGAAATAATAGCCCTGTCGCCTAACTCACCGCAGGAATGTTTTAATTTTATGATTGATGCCTTCAATCTTTCCGAACAATACAGAGTCCCTGTTTTATTCATGATGGATGAATGTGTCGGCCACATGATTGAAAAGGTCGTTATCCCTGAAGAAAGTAAAATTAAGCTTGTGGAAAGAAAATATACATCCCTTCCCCCTGATAAATATCTCCCGTTTAAACCCGGAGAAAATATGGTTCCTGAATTTGTTAAAGCAGGCGATGGGTATAAGATTCATGTTACAGGGCTTACCCATAATGAAAAAGGATATCCTGTGATAAATGCTGAAGCCCAGGATAAGCTTGTCAGACGGCTTGTTAATAAAATTAAGTTAAACAGCGATAAAATTATCAGGTATGAAGAGGATACCGTTGAAAACGCCGATGTCGTAGTTGTTTCTTATGGTATTACATCGAGAGTCTGTATTCCGGCTATTAATGAGGCAAGAGCAAAAGGTATAAAGGTAGGCCATCTCAGACTGATAGTAGTTTGGCCCTTTCCGGAAAAAAGGATAAGGGAAATATCAGGGAAAATTAAAAGTTTCGTCGTACCTGAGCTGAACCTTGGTCAGATTTTTTATGAAGTCGAAAGAAATGCCTGCGGCAAGGCGGATACTTACCTGGTTTCGCATGCCGGAGGTACAGTACATAATTCAGAAGATATTTATAATGTAATAATGGAGGCAGCAAAATGATTCTTGAAAATCCGGTTAATCAATTCTTAAGACAAGATAGACTTCCACATATCTGGTGCCCAGGATGCGGAATCGGTACAACCGTAAATTGCTTTACCAGGGCATTATTGGAAAGTGAAACCGATTTGAACAAAGTAATGATAGTGTCAGGTATCGGTTGCACAGGACGCGTAGCAGGATATATGAACCTTGATTCGTTTCATACGACGCATGGAAGAGCAATACCGTTTGCAACCGGCATGAAACTTGCAAATCCCGACTTGAAAGTTGTTGTTTATTCAGGCGATGGCGATATTTCTGCAATCGGTGGAAATCATTTCATCCATGCCGCAAGGCGAAATATCGAGATATTAGTTATCTGTGTTGATAATTTTACTTATGGCATGACTGGCGGTCAGGTTACTCCGACATCGCATATCGGTGCAATAAATTCCACTACTCCTTACGGTAATTTCGAACAACCGTTCAATCTTCCGTTTCTTGCCGACAGCAGCGGAGCAGTTTATGTCGCCCGCTGGACAGCATTTCATGTACATCAACTGGCCCGTTCTATAAAAGAAGCCCTGCAAAAGAAAGGGTTCTCATTCATCGAGGTCATCGCACCATGCCCGACATTGTACCTCCGTAGAAACCGCCTTGGCGACGGCATTGATGAAATGAAATACTATAAAGAGAAAAGCGTTGTCAAAAATAATGCCGATACAAAGGATGTCGGAATCTCTTTTAAAGGCGAAATAGTTGTCGGAAAGTTCGTTGACAGAGAAAGACCATCATTCCTCGAATCAATGAATGTTCATTATAAGAAAGTATTGGGTGACAGTTATAAAACTTATGGAGAATAAAACGATGAGAAAAGAAATTAAAATCGGTGGGCTCGGCGGTCAGGGGGTTATCCTTTCAGGGCTGGTATTGGGCAAAGCCGCATCAATCTATGATGATAAATTTGCCACTATGACACAGAGCTTTGGACCCGAAGCTCGTGGAAGTGCATGCAGCGCCCAGTTGATTATCGGCGATACCCAAATATTATTCCCTTATGTCAAAAAACCCGAAATTCTGGTTGTAATGAGCCAGGATGCTTACAATAAATTTATCCCCGAATTATCTCCCGACGGAATCCTGATTACTGAAGAGGACCTTGTA
>JACQWN010000630.1 GCA_016209245.1 Bacteroidia bacterium | reverse complement strand
TCGACATTTCGACAGGCTCAATGCAACGCAGGCTCACTACAAGTTATTTGAAATATTGATGACTCTTTGTTATAATACGACAGTATCATCCCCCTCTCTGCTCGTAGAGAGGGGGACCGAGGGGGTGAGTATGCCAATACTCAAAGGTGTTTTCTTTTGTCACTATTTTTATTAAAATTGTAAACTAAAAAATAGGCATTTTGAAAAATGCCTATTAATTCGTGAAAAATTTATAAATTATGTATTATAAATATTTAAACATATGAAAAAAACAATAGAAATAAAATTAGGCGATTGTGAATCCTTCACAAAGAAAATTACCAGTCAAGATATTTTCGATTTTGCAGAAGTCTCCGGTGATAAAAATCCCATTCACCTTGATGAAGAATACGCTAAAAATTCAAAATTTAAAGCAAGAATTGCTCATGGGTTTCATGTCGGAAGTTTTATCTCTGCGGCTATTGGACAGAAACTGCCAGGCAATGGAACGATTTATCTTTCTCAATCTTTAAAATTTTTAGCGCCTGTATTTATTAATGATGAAATTACTGCCAAAGTTGAAGTGTTAGATTTTCCTAAACCCAACAGGATTACACTTAAAACAACTTGTATAAATCAGGATGGTAAAATAGTAATTGAAGGAGAAGCCCTGGTTATTCCGCCTGAAGATATGATAACTGCTAAAATTTGACATTATAAATTATTTCGACAATTTTTTAAATTAATAAATAAACAGATGAAAAAGAAAATAATGAATTTAGCACAGGAGCAATTAGGAAGCGCTCAATTAGAGGCTAAAAGCGTTGGGGGATTAATTAAATCATTTTTCGGAAAAATCCTCCAATGGATGGCTATGACGCGTTTCCCAATTGGCGGAAAAATGAGATGCCGCCTCGAGAGACTTAGAGGTGCCAAGATCGGAAAGCATGTTTTTTTAGGAGGCGGGAATATCCTTGACAGAGTAAAACCCGACCTTATTACAATTGAAGATTATGTTTCACTAGCAGGCGGTGTATATATTCTAACACATTCTAATCCAACGACGCCATTAAGAGAGATTCTTGGCGAGTCTTCACATGTGGTAGCCCCGGTTCATATCAAAAGGGGCGCTTGGGTTGCAATTAATGTTGTAATTCTACCCGGTGTTACAATTGGAGAGAATTCAATTGTTGCTGCAGGTTCTGTCGTTACAAAAGACGTTCCGCCATATACGATAGTGGGCGGTTCTCCGGCAAAAGTCATAAAAACAATCCCAAGATTAGATGAAAAAAAAGGAATATAAAACAGATGAAAAAAAGAAATATTTGTTTTTTTTAGGACACCCTGCGCATTATCATTTGTTTAAAAACATTATCCAAGCTCTGAGTGAAAAAAAATATAAAATATATGTTGTAATCAAATCAAAGGATATACTTGAATAATTATGCATATATGGGAACCTCGAATACATAAAAATTGATATTCAAAATAATAATATAGGAATATTCAAATTACTAAATGTTCTAAAAAGATATTGGATTGTTTTTAAATTAGTTAAAAAATTCAGACCAAATCTCTTATTAGGTTCTGAATTTAGTTTACCCTTAATAGGTAAAATTTTAAGGATACCATCTATTCTTTTTAGTGAAGATGATTCTAAAGTAATACCTAAACTAGTAAAGATAACCTACCCTTTTGTTGATGCAATTCTATCACCAAATAATTGTAGCGCAGGGAAATGGGAAAAAAAGAAGATAGAATATTCAGGTTATCATGAGTTGAGCTATTTACATCCAAATAATTTTCAACCAAAAGAAGATGTATCACCATTTAGTGAAACAAAACCTTACTTTTTATTAAGATTTTCAAAATTATCTGCTCATCATGATAATTATATTAAAGGAATAAATAATGAAATCGCTCAAAAATTGTTAGAACTATTAAAACCGCATGGGAGAATATATATTACTTCTGAAAGAGAATTAGAACCACAGTTTGAAAAATACAGGATTAATATTGATCCACATAAAATGCATCACATCCTTTATTATACTGATTTATTTATTGGCGATAGTCAATCAATGGCCATGGAAGCTGCTGTTTTAGGAATCCCAGGAATCAGGTTTAATGATTTTGTCGGAAAAATCAGCGTTCTGAATGAATTAGAAAATAAATATAAACTATCAATCGGAATAAAATCGTCAGAACCAGATAAATTATTTAACAAAGTCAAAGAACTATTATCAGAAAAAAACATTAAACAAAAATGGCAGGCACGAAAAGAAAAATTACTAAAAAACAAAATTAATGTCGCCGACTTTTTAGTATGGTTTATTGAAAATTATCCTGTGAGCGCTAAAATAATGAAACAAACCCCTGATTATCAATATAAATTTAAATAGTGGATTTTACCATTAAAATCTATATTACACTTCTTGAATCCCTGCAATCACACGGATTTTTTTTTCAAACTTTCGAAAATTTTATTAAAAGTCCTAAAAATAAAGTAATTATTTTACGACATGACGTTGATAAACTTCCTCAAAATTCATTAAAATTTGCTCAGATTCAACATAAAATGAGCATACGGGGGACTTATTATTTCCGAGCAGTTCCCGGAAGCTGGGATGCGCAGATTATTAAGAAAATAGCCAATCTTGGACATAAAATCGGCTATCATTATGAAAACCTTGCAGTCTTCAAAGGCAATATGGAGAAATCGCTTGAAAATTTTAAAACAAACCTGGAAAAATTTAGAGAATTAGCTCCTGTTACCACAATATGCATGCACGGTAGCCCAAGATATAAATATGATAATAAATTGTTATGGGAAAAATATAATTACAGGGATTATGGAATTATCGGTGAACCCCATTTTGACATTGATTTTAATAAAGTATTGTACCTTACAGATACCGGAAGACGTTGGGATGGATGGAAAGTCAGCGTCCGCGATAAAATACCTCAGCAGGAAAAATGGATAAATCAAGGATTAGTATTCCGTTCTACAAGAAACATTATTGAAGCTGCAAATGAACTTAAATTGCCGAATCAAATTATGTTCACCTTTCATCCACAACGGTGGACCGATAATTTTATATTCTGGACAAAAGAATTAATATTACAATCGTCAAAGAATATTGTCAAAAAATTTTTTTTCGTCAGGTAGTTCCATTTTTTGAAGTTTATATCTCAATGCAGATTTATCATCAGAATTGTGGAGCGCTATACGTAGTCTTGTAATATGTGACCGGATATGCAGGAAAAAGTAGTAATAATTGATTACGGCATGGGCAATCTGCGCTCCGTATATAATAAATTAATAAAGCTCAATGCAGATGTACTTGTTTCTTCTTCGGTTGATGATATTGAAAAAGCTGCGAAGTTGATATTACCAGGTGTCGGGCATTTCTTAAAAGGTATGAAAAATCTGAGGGAATATAAAATATTGGATATTCTAAAAAAAAGAGTTTTGGAAGATAAAGTGCCAATTCTTGGAATATGTCTGGGAATGCAGCTTTTTGCGAAACATAGCCAAGAAGGTGATGTCGAAGGATTAGGCTGGCTTGATGCCGATGTTGTCAGATTCAGAATAAAAGATAAGTTAAGATTTAAAATTCCACATATAGGATGGAATTCAGTCACATTAAATAAAAATATTAGTATGTTTGATAATATAAATGCTTTATCTCTGTATTATTTTGTTCATTCTTATCATATTGTATGTAATAATAGTGATGATATCCTTACCACCACAGAATACGAATATGAATTTACTTCAGGTGTGATTAAAGACAATATTATTGGATTACAATTTCATCCTGAAAAAAGTCAAGCTCAGGGAGCTAAGATTATCGGGAATTTTCTAAAATTTTATTAATTAGAATCTGTCCTTAAAGTTGGCAGTTGCCGATTGCCGATTGCCGACTGCCAACTGCCGACTGCCAACTGCCGACTGCCGACTGCCAACTGCCGACTGCCGACTGCCGACTGCCGACTGCCGACTGCCGACTGCCAACTGCCGACTGCCGACTGCCGACTGCCGACTGCCGACTGCCGACTGCC
>JACQWN010000037.1 GCA_016209245.1 Bacteroidia bacterium | reverse complement strand
GGGTGGAACGCCAGGTTCTTATTCCGGCGAAACGCCACCGGCAATTACTTATAATTCGGTTGGGACCTATAATGTAAGTTTAACGGTAACAAATTCTAACAGTGAAACCGATACGGAAACTAAAACCGGCTATATCACTGTTACTCCTGCACCAACATGCGAATGGATACAACAAGCAAGCGCATTCACCACGGCTTCACGCGGAGTGATCTATCTTTCAGTCGTGGATAATAATACTTGCTGGGGAATAGCCAATAACGGTTCAACAGGCGCCGTATTAAAAGAATTTACGCGTACAACAAACGGAGGAAGTACATTCACACCTGGAACAATCGGAGGTACACCTGCGAATAATGTTCCGGCATGTATCACAGCAGTCAACGGAACAACAGCTTATGTTGCAATGTACAGCAGCAACAGTACTGCAGGCGACGCAGGAATATTTTATACTAACAACGGTGGAACAACATGGACAAAACAAACTACTGCTACTTTTGCCGGTACAGCGGCTTTCCCGGATATTATTCATTTTTTCGATGCAAATAATGGTCTTTGCATGGGCGACCCGAATGGAGGGTATTTCGAGATTTATACTACAAATAATGGGGGAACGACATGGGTGCGTATCGCCCAGGTGAATATTCCTGCAAATCTTACGGGAGAATATGGTTATACCAATATGTATGATGCTTTTGGCGACAATTTATGGTTTGCTACAAACAAGGGGCGTGTTTATAAAACGACCGACCGGGGCGCTACTTGGGCAGTAACTCAAATATCCGGGTTCACCGATTTTAGTGATATCGCTTTTAATGATGCAAACAATGGTATTGCTATTCAGGTAACTTTTGAAACAGGAACCGGCGTTGTTACGGCATTTCAAATGGCTATTACTAATAACGGCGGTAATACATGGAATAGTGCAACAACAGGCGCCGGTCAGTATTATACCGATATGGCAGCTATTCCTAATGTTGCCGGTAAGTACGTTTCGGTTGGCAGGGATAATACCGGCTCAAATCCAGGTTCATCATATACTGAAGATTATGGCGCTACCTGGATACAGATAGATCAGGGAACTCTGTATATATCCTGCCGGTTCAAAGATGACTATACGGGCTGGGCGGGAGGTTTTAATACAAACGCTACTCAGGGAGGCATTTATAAATGGAACAATTTGCTGACAGCTTTAGAAACTTCTGAAAATATTAAACCCGCTCTTATTCTATGGCCAAATCCAGGCAACGGAAAAATCAATATTATGTTATATGGAATGGCTAAAAAACAAGTCAATATTAAAATTTTTAGCTTTCTTGGAGAGCTTGTTTTTGAAAAATATGAGAGGATCTTTACAAATTCTCAACAACTAAGTCTTGAGCTTACAGGATATGGAAAAGGTATCTATATCGCTGTGATTGAATCGGAACAAGAGAGATTTGTCAGGAAAATTATTGTGGATTAAAAATATCAGGGATTCCCGACATAGAATATATTATGCGATTTCCGCCTTTTTGTACGTCCGCCTTATTGTACTTTTCAACATTGTAAAGATAGCGTTTTCTTCAAGTATGCTTTTTAAACTTATATCATAATTAATGGATGACCATTCAAATCCTATACCTCCGTTTACAAGGTTCCAATCGGATAGTTCTTTTTTAGATAATTTTCGTAAATCTGTATCTTTATTATTTTTTGAAGTATTCATGCCACTTATTGATAAAAAGTTTTTTGTTGATTGTTACAATTTTAAAAATATCGCGCCGTTGTTTTTTTTTGAATCCATATGAAAAAGCCCAATTTATTTCTGGTTCCAGCCAGATTTTGGCATATCCATCTCCTTTGTATATATGAATATGCACCGGTTCATTTTTGTCGCTTGAGAAAAACCTGAAAATAAATCCTTTTTCATTGTAAACTACTGGCATTTATAATAATTTTTCGATTTCTTCTTTTGAAAGCCCGGTGGATTGAATAATAATTTCTATTTGAACACTAGCTTTTTTCAGGTTTCTGGCAATTTCCAGTTTTTCCTGATGTTGTTTTTTCTCCTGAACGATTCGTTCTTCATCTCTGCCTTCTTCTTTAGCAGTATTAATGGCATCTCTGTCTCTAACTGTATTTATTAAATATTTTTCATATCTCTTCCTTTCAGCAACAGTCATATTTAATTCTGCCAATTTTTGTTCAGCCTTATCAATGTTTTTCGAGACAGAACCTTCAGCTATTTCGTTATTTTTTATCATATAAATCCATTCATCAATCTTCTTTTGTATAATATTTTTATATTGCTCAACAGTTATTAAATAGTATTCAGGAAATATTTTTTTTTCAACAAATTTATACTTGGGTTCAAGCATTTCCGAAACATTGATCCTCTTTTTCACTATTAATGGATTGCCTGTATTCAACCCTTTAAAATCTGTCGTTCCGTAATAGATATAATCGTCGCCTGTTCCAAGGTTAAAATATAAAATACTTATTGAAATAACTTTGCTGATGTTTGAAAAATCATCTCCTAATTTTTGATGCTCTACAATTATTTTTGAGGTTCCGTATAATAATCTTTCCAGATAATCGGTTTCCCTCGTGTTTTGTATCTCAATAAATATTTTCCGGTTTTGGCTGTCCTGAATTAACAAATCAACTCTGTTGAATTTGTCGGTTTCGTCTGTTTGATTGCTTTCGCTCTCTAACAAATTAATAATTTTAATGTTGTCGTCATCAAGCAATGCGCATAAAAAACCTTCCAATACATCAAAATTTGCTTTGTCTCTCAGCAATGTTTTCATTGCCCAGTCAAATCGTATTAATTTTTTGCTCATTTTTCTGAAATTTTAGTATTTACCGCATTGCAAAAATAATATAAATTTTTTCATTCTATCATAGCAATACTATTCGGCTAAATATTATTTTGAGGTGCTGGAAAAAAATTATTATTGCTATTGATTATTGGTGTGCTCACCCCCTCGGTCCCCCTCTCTACGAGCAGAGAGGGGGATGATACTAACGTGTTATAGTAGAATTATTCGTCAATATTTTAAATTACTTGTAGTGAGCCTGTCGAACTATACGAATGTATCGCCCCTCTCTATTAGTAGAGAGGGGAAGGGGGTGAGTATGCCGGGTTTGTGATAAAGAATTTTTGTTTCAGAGACGCTTAATACTTTTCGTAGCACCTCAAAATAAAATTTAGTCCATTTATCCCCACGTGTAGTATAATATTTTCTTTATATTTGCCCGGATTATGAAAAAAATATTACGTGTATAAAATTTTTTTTATCCGGTTTCTTTTTTTCGCATGCGTATTATTAGGCACTGCTTCGGAAATTTATGCTCAAAAATATACTATCAGCGGATATATAAGAGATGCTAAAACCGGTGAAGACCTTGTGGGTGCTAATATTTTGATAAAAGAAATAGTTTACGGAGCTATTACCAATCATTATGGATTTTATTCAATAACTTTGGAAAAAGGCGAGTATTCGCTTATTGTCTCTTTTATAGGATATGAAAATTATATGGAGAAAATTTCGTTAGATAAGGATATTAAACGAAATGTAGCCATGGCTCAGAAAATATTAATTACACAAGAAGTAACAGTTACCGCTGAAAAAGCCGATAAAAATATTAAAGGACAAATCGGGGCTATCAAAATGCCTGTACAGACTATTAAAGAAATTCCTCAATTTTTAGGTGAAGCGGATGTAATCAAAACCATTCAGTTGTTACCGGGCATCTCATCGGCATGCGAAGGTACTTCGGGTTTTTATGTAAGAGGGGGAAGTCCCGACCAAAATCTTATCTTGCTTGACGAAGCCATAGTTTACAATGCTTCACATTTATTCGGATTTTTTTCTGTATTTAATGCCGATGCGGTTAAAGATATTAGTCTTATTAAAGGAGGGATGCCGGCGAATTATGGCGGCAGAATATCATCGGTGCTTGATATTACCATGAAAGAAGGAAATAACAGGGAATTTGAAGGTAATGGCAGTCTGGGTCTGATATCTTCACATCTAACATTACAAGGCCCGATAAAAAAAGACACAAGCTCTTTCATAATCACTGCACGCCGTACTTATATTGATGCAATTGTAAAACCATTTCTCCCTTATTTCAAAAAAACAAAAGAATATGCAGGAACAGGTTATCATTTCTATGATATTAATGCGAAGGCGAACTACCGTTTTTCCGATAAAGACAGGGTATTTATCAGCGGTTACTATGGAAGGGATGTTTTTTCGTTTAACAGTAAAACGGCTGATTTTAAAGTTGATATTCCTTGGGGTAATGCAACCGCTTCGGCAAGATGGAATCATTTGTTTAACGAAAAATTATTTATGAATGCAACTGCTGTTTTCAGCGATTACCGTTTTGAATTCGGCGCCGAGCAGGATGAATTTGAATTTATTCTTTTTTCAGGAATACGCGATTACAATCTTAAGCTTGATTTTTATTATCATCCGACAATAAGGCATAATATTAAAGCCGGAGCGATTTATATCTATCACATATTTACACCTACAAGCGTAACTGCCCGTATCGGTGAAACTCAATTAATCTCAAGTGATATAATTGAGCAACTCGCAAATGATGTTGCTGTTTACATCAACGACGAATTTGATGTCAACGAAAAATTAAATATCAGCGCAGGTTTACGCGGCACAATGTTTCAGCAAATAGGACCTTTCGACAGATACATTAAAAATCAGTTTAATATGACAATTGATACTCTTCATTATAAATCGTGGGAAAATGTTGCATTATATAAACATATTGAACCAAGAGCTTCGATTAGGTATGCAATGAACAGAAATACTTCTTTGAAAGCATCTTATGCACAAAATTATCAATATGTTCATCTTGCAACTATTTCATCAGCTTCAATACCTGCCGATATTTGGGTGCCAAGTTCAGATATCGTGAAGCCGCAGTTCAGCACTCAATATTCCTTAGGTTATTTTCAGAATTTTATGAAAGATATGTTCGAGACATCGGTCGAGGTTTATTATAAAGATATGAAAAACCAGATTGAATATAAAGACGGTGCGACTCCGGCAGATAATGTAGGCGATAATGCCGACAATTATTTTACATTTGGTAAAGGGACTTCTTATGGTGTTGAACTTTTTTTAAAAAAACAAACAGGAGATATAACCGGCTGGATAGGTTATACCTTATCGAAAACTTCACGCCTGTTTGATGAAATAAATTACGGAATTGAATATCCTGCAAAATATGACCGCAGACACGATCTTTCAATGATTGTCACTTATAATTATAAGGAAAACTGGACTTTTTCAGCGGTTTTTATCTATGCTACCGGAAATTGTACAACATTGCCCATCGGCAGGTATTTGATTGACGGCAGAATAGTTAATGAATACGGCGAACGTAATTCATTTCGCATGATGCCTTATCACCGGCTTGACCTTTCGGTGTCATATCAGAATCGTGAACGGCTGGCGAATAAAAAAATCAAGACATCATGGAATTTTTCTGTTTATAACGTTTACAACCGGGCTAATCCATATTTTATTTATTTCGATAATGAAGGCGATATTCTTTCGGGAAATATGCAAACCAAGGCCAAGCTTGTATCGCTTTTTCCGATTTTGCCTTCGATTACTTTGAATATAAAATTTTTATAATACATTTGTAACTACTTAACACGATTAAAGCATTAAAAAACAAATTTTTGCCACAGATTACACCGATTATAATTTATTAGTTTAATAAATTTTCACAAAGAAAACTACCTTCTGTAGTATAAAATCTGTGAAATCTGTGGCTATTACGGCTAACATAGTGGTTGAGTAGTTACATACATTTTAATTATATTATCATGAAAAAATTTATCCTTCTTACAGAATTAACCTTCAGCAAAATTCCCTCTCCCCATACGAAAGGACAACGGTTAAGCTCATTTTTTTTAACTCTTGTAATTTGTCTTTTACAATTTTCGTATGTATCAGCACAAAACTACCAATGGGCTAAAGCTATCGGTAGCACTTATACTGATTATGGCAATAGCATAGCAGTTGACGACACTGGGAACGTTTATATAACAGGAGATTTTCAGAGTACTGCTGACTTTAACCCCGGTACAGGAATAGCAAACCTTACACCAGTTGGCTATAAAGATATTTTCATTGCCAAATACGCTCCAAACGGAAATTCTCTTTGGGCTAAGAATATCGGTAGCACGTATATT
>JACQWN010000629.1 GCA_016209245.1 Bacteroidia bacterium | reverse complement strand
GCTGACGAGGCTGTTTTTTTTCTTTATCCCAGTAACTTTCAGCTCTATACAAGTAAATGTTACCCTTGATTGGTTGCTTAACAATGTATGCCATAGTACTATAAGTTAATAACTATATTTTGGACACAAAAATACTTAATGTCAAGTAATTAAAAAAATTTTTTTTACATAGTTATTAACAATTAGGTGTTAATTTAGGTATAACTGCATATTACTTTTTTGTTGAAATTGTGCTTTTACCTCGACCAGGCTCTGCACAGGTATTTGCTTTATAACCCCTGTAAGATTCTCAAGAACCTCTTTGTTTAATGCTTCCCATAAAACAAACTCCGTTTCTGTCAAATTTTTTCGCAAATATTTGCGAGTTTCTTTAAAATACGATAAGTTATATTATTTGGTAGCCATACATTTATCTATTAAGCATACATTCAAGCACTGCCCTGTTATAGCCCCTTTTTAAGGGGTTGGGGTTGATATTTTATACCCACCCCTTTTCATATAGAACACTTATTTTATTTATCCCAACCTCAATCCGCCTGATAACTTCATCCTTTCCCAAAAGAGGCATTATATCAAACAATTCCGGACCCATACTGCTGCCGACTAAACAAAGCCGTAATGCAATCATTATCTGTCCGAAATTAAGACTATTGGAGCTAATAAAATCTTTTATATTTCTTTCAATAACTTCTCTTTCAAATGGAGTTGTTTTCTGAAGTAATTCAATAATTTTTTGCAACTGAACCGGAGAATCTTCCTTCCACCTTTTCTTTATTACTTCTTTGTCATATTCTTCCGGTGCATGAAAGAAGAAATGTGAATGTTTCCAAATATCCATTATAAAATTAGCACGTTCCTTAACCAATCCGCATACATTTTCTACAAAAATGGATTCGGCTTCGATTCCCTTTGTTGTAAGATAAGGCATAAATAAGTCGCTTAATCGCTTATTGTCCATCTTCATTATATACTGATGATTAAACCATTTAGCTTTCTCCGGATCAAAGCGTGCACCCGATTTAATAACTCTGTCGAAAGAAAACGATTTTATAAGTTCTTCCATTGAAAATATTTCTTGTTCAGCGCCGGGATTCCAGCCAAGAAAAGCAAGCAGGTTAATAACGGCTTCAGATAAATAGCCCGATTCCCTGTAACCTGAAAAAATCTCTCCTGTTTCAGTCTCTTTCCATTCGAGCGGAAAAACAGGAAATCCAAGCTTATCGCCATCGCGTTTACTAAGTTTTCCGGCTCCTTCGGGTTTAAGAATTAATGGTAGATGTGCGAACTGAGGCATACGTTCTTGCCATCCGAAGCCACGATATAATAATACATGAAGCGGTAATGATGATAACCATTCCTCCCCTCTGATAACATGGGATATTTCCATAAGATAATCGTCAACCACATTGGCAAGGTGATATGTGGGCATACCATCTGATTTATATAATATTTTATCATCAAGAACAGCCGTGTTGAAAACAATATTTCCACGAATTATGTCATACACTTCGATATCTTCATTTTCCGGTATTTTAAAACGGATAACATAAGGTGCGCCTGATGATATACGTTGTTCAACTTCGTTTTGTGAAAGCGTCAGGGAATTTTTCATTTTCATCCTGACGGAGGTATTGTAGCTTGTATTTGCTGCATGCCGTTCCTCAAGGTATTTTCTCATCTTGTCGAGCTCTTCAGCGGTATCAAAAGCATAATACGCAAAGCCATGTTTTACAAGCTCTTCAGCATATTGATTATAGATATGACGCCTGTCGGACTGACGATAAGGCCCATAAGGACCTCCTTCTTCGACACCTTCATCAGGTTTAATATTGCACCATTTTAAAGATTCGAAAATATATTCTTCTGCACCGGCTACAAAACGGGCTTGGTCTGTATCTTCAATCCTTAAAATAAAGCTGCCTTCATATTTCCTGGCAAATAAATAATTATAAAGCGCAGTTCTGATACCGCCAATATGCAACGGCCCTGTGGGGCTTGGTGCAAATCTGACACGGATATTTCTGTTCATTATTTTACATTAAAATAAATAACTCAAATCAGAAGTACTTATAGCTTGATTAATTTTTTTATTATAATCTTATTAGACCGTTCTATCTGAATAAAATATATCCCGGGCAGTATATATTTCGTCTGCAGCTTGTTCTGTAATCCATGTAATATCGCCCATGGTTCGTTTCCAGACGCCCGAGCCCGCAGTTCCGGCATATATTGTTTGTCCTGTTTCAAAAATTGCCGAGACAGGGATGCCTGTTGGCAGTCCGGCTTCAATGGCCGTCCAGTTTGCACCATTATTTGCCGACATATATAAACCTTGATTTGTAGAAGTAAAAACATAAGAACCTGAAACGCCCATCGCTTTGATTTCCATGCCTGACATGCCGGTATTGACAGATGTCCAGTTTGCTCCGTTGTCTGTGCTTACGAAGACGCCGGCAGAAGCCGTTCCTGAAAATACGGTAGTTCCGATAGCAGCTAATGCATTAACATTCATATCGGTAAGACCGGATACTTCCTGCGTCCAGCTCGCCCCGTTATCGGCGCTGCGAAAAATACCACCGCCGGTAGCCCCGGCAAACAGATATGCACCGTTAGATGTAAAAGTTACAACTATGCCTCCATCTGGGCCTCCGGTGGGTTGCCATTGTGCCATAGTAGCGAAGGATAAAAGTTTTGTTGTAATCAAAAGAAAAAAATATTTTTTTTTCATAAGTAGCTATTTTTAAGTTCATATATCTTTCATTTCTTCACAAAATGTGCTAATCAATTCTGATTTATTTAATTTTCCTCTATAATTAATTGCTATACCCATATATTATCCTTATTTTACCATATCTCATTCCGTCGTTATAAGTTATTTAATCAAATGTAATTCAGGTAACGGATACCAGAATGCTTTATTAATTATTTCATTATTTTTTTCTGTTCCTAAATTGATAAAATCAATAATTCTATCATCAGTAGGGAAATAACCATGACAATATCGAGGAGTAACTGTTTCAGGCACAATGCCAATATAATCTACTCCGCTTGCCATTCTATATATTTCTTCCGCTTTTCCTAGAATAAATGGAATATCATGTCTGTAAAAAGCAATGGCGATTTTTATTGTTTCTATTACTCTTACTCTACTACTACCTTCTAATCGAAAGTACCAACCATTTTCATCACGGCAAACGAAAAGCGAAATATGCGTAGAATTTCCACCTCTGCAAATCTCCCATGGATGACCTCCAAAATTCTTTTCAGTTTCATACCATTTATGAAAGTCTTGATATGAGGTTTCATCAAGCATTCTAAGTCCGCAATCCCGACCATCAGCCATTGCTAAATATTTTTCTTTTGCAGTTAAAATCTTATTTGATTTATCAAAATACTTGTTTGCATCGTATCCAATCTCGCAAAACCGAAAAAAATCTCCTGAACTAATTGTTGATAAATATCTGAATGTCTTTGATTCTGATCGGACTTTGATTTTTTTCAGGATTTCTAGCATTTCAGGAGTAATAGAATTTTTAAAATCCTGCATATCTTCTGGAAAAATAGACCAGTAATCGCTTCTCAAGATGCGACCTGTACGTTTCTTATGAGGCAAATTTGCATTAATATAATCATTGTATTCTTCGATATTTTTCTGAATCAAAATATTAGTATCCTGAATAATCTTTAATAACCAGCTTATTAATTCTGATTGAAAATCATAAACCGGGGGCTCACTGCTACTATCATACGCTTTAAATTGAAATGTTAGCTTTGAATCAAGATAAAAATAAAACACCTCTGCATATTTAGTTATTGCGAAATTGTACCATTTAATTTTATCAGGAAAATAATATTGCCATAAATCTTCAAAGTCTTCCTTATTACTAACTTCGCCGGCTTCTAAGTATTCGTTGAAATCTCCAAAATTTTCAATTTTACCACGTTCAGCGGAAATCCAGATATTCCGAAATTCATCGTCACCTTGTTTTTCTAGTCGGCACATCATATCAAAAATTGAAACCAAATGTTTTATGTCAGATTCATTTTTAACTTCAGGATATCCCTGACAAGAATTTATTAATCTGTCAATATAAGGCGCCGGTATATTTTTAATATCCATATCTGTAAAAAATTATAGAGTTTTTTCTTCTGAATTTATTGACAATTTAACTATCTACAATTGTTCGAGTTTTGTCAACCATTCACTGAAATGTTTGCACGTTGCTCGCAGTTGTTCAATACCAATTAAAACGAGCATCGTTTGAATTGTCATTCCTCATCCATTGTTTAATGTCACTTTTTGCTCTTTGATAAGATGTCAGACCGCCTCTCTTCTTGTATTCTTTACTTGTAAGGACACTTCTTACTTCGCAAAAAATTTGTAGAGGTTGAAGGTGTTTAAATAAAACATCTTTTACAAAACGATGCTCAGTTTGCCCTTCTGTTGTTATGTTTAATCGTAAGTATTTTTTAATGGTTTGCCACCTAATATATTTTTATCCCAAATCTCACTTAATGTAAAATCCTTTAACCAATCTTTCAGTTCTTCTTCACTATATTTTTTAAACTGGCTTGTTTGAGAAATGGGGTCCCTTTCAATTATTGTTACTTGCCCTGGATTAAATTCATCCAATAGGGAAGGACTTTGAGTCGCTAAAACAATTTGTGTATGTTGGCTAGCAGTTTTAACCATTCCAGCTAATTCAATAATTGCGGAAGGGTGAAGACCAAGTTCTGGTTCATCCAAAATTATTACGGCAGGTAGATTTTTAGGGGGTTGAAGCAGTAATGCTGCTAATGCCATAAATCTAAGTGAGCCATCAGAAATTTGATGTGGTCCAAACTTGTATTCATTGTGACTATGTTCGCACCAGTCAAGCATAATAAAGTTGTTATTTCGTGCTGATGGGTTAAGATTAAAATCTTTAAACTGCGGAAAAACTTGCTTAATATGCCTTACAATCTTGTTATAATAAATTCTATTGCTTCGGTTTTCCTTTAATCCATATAAGAAAGCAGCAAGATTACCACCATCACTATATAGAAAATCGCCTTGGTTAATGTACCCACCGTTTCTGATTTTTGAACTTGAAGATGTATCATGGAATTGATATACCCTACAATTACAGAGTAAAGCATGAATCATTTTTACAGGTCTTTCTCTTTGCTCTGCATTATCTAATTTTAGTCCACTTTCTTTTAATCCAGGTGGCAGTGTAAATTGTTTCCCTTGTGCAAATTTTTTATCGTGATATGAAATAATTTCTTCTGTAATAATCATTGTATCTTGGGCTGCATAAGCCAATGAAAACTCATATGCATCATAAAATTGCTCATTCTCAAATTCAAGTTTTGCAGTTAATCTCGGGGTTTTTTTAGGTCCATAATATAGTAATGAAGATGCAAAACCTTGCTCGCCAATGTATTGCTGAAGTGCTTTTGTCATCATAAAACCAACCATTTTGAAAAATGAAACAAGGTTACTTTTACCTGCTCCATTTGCACCAATTAAAACAGTAACATCGCCGAATTGAATAGCATGTCCAGAATTGTCAAATGACTTAAAGCCATTTAAGGTAATGCTTTTTAATTTTATTTTTTTTTGAATTTCCATTTTATATTAATTCTCATTTGTTCATTTTACTCCGTAAAGGAACAAAATTTGATGGATATTTTCGCTATGAAAGCGAATAAAAGTTGAATCATAAGCAAGCATATAGTGCCGTCTTCAAATGTACTTGTTTAAAAATTTAGATTATCCACTGCCTGACGGATGGTGCAATTTAAACCTCCGCCAAATATAATACACAGGTATCCCGAGAATTACAATTATCAATCCCGGCCATGTGTAAGTTGGTTTATATATCAGCAAGTCAATGCAGATTGCGAGCGCCGCTATTATATATAATGCAGGAACGACAGGATAGCCAAAAGCTTTATAAGGTCTTTCGGCATCGGGTTTTTTCACTCTCAGAATGAATATTCCTATAATAGTCAGTATGAAAAAAATTAATACTGCAAAAATTCTATAATCGAGCAATTGACTATAAGTTCCCGATAAACAAAGTAATGATGCCCAGATGCATTGTACGAATAAGCTGTTTGAAGGAACGCCTTTGCTATTCAGGCAGCCGACTTTTTGAAAAAATAACCCGTCTTTTGCCATTGCATAGTAAACCCTGGCTGTTGTAAGAATCAGTCCGTTATTACAACCGAAAGTTGAAATAACTACAAATGCTGCCATAACTATAACGGCATATTCTCCAAAAATACCATGAATTGCAGCCGTACCCACTCTATCATTATTTGCGAACTGTATTCCCTGTTCAATAACCGATGTTGATGCAGGTTCGCCTCGCAGGGGTAAAAACATCAGATACACTATATTTGTAAGAATATAAATAGTAATTACTATCAATGTGCCAAATAACAGGCTCAGTGGGATATTCCGTTTGGGATTAATTATT
>JACQWN010000036.1 GCA_016209245.1 Bacteroidia bacterium | reverse complement strand
CCCATAAGTCAATGCTTGATGTGGCGAACGTCATCTATGAAACCTGCAAAACTTACCTTATTCAGCAGGGAAAATTCCTTATTATACTTTTTATTTTCATTGCGGCATGTATTGCGTTTTACTTCGGTTTCTTAGGAGATGCCGGGTTTGGAGGTGTTTTGCTGATACTTCTCTGGACCGTTGTCGGTATTCTCGGTTCTTATGGCGTAGCATGGTTCGGTATTCGTATGAATACCCTTGCCAACAGCAGAATGGCTTTTGCTTCTCTTGAACGGAAGCCATTAAAGCTTCTCAACATACCTCTTGATGCCGGTATGAGCATCGGGGTATTATTGATATGCGTTGAATTAATCATGATGCTGGTAATTCTGTTATTCGTTCCCCGCGAATATGCAGGTGCAAGCTTCATAGGTTTCGCTATCGGGGAATCGCTCGGAGCAAGTGCATTAAGAATTGCAGGCGGTATTTTTACAAAAATCGCTGACGTTGGTTCTGACCTGATGAAGATTGTTTTCAAAATCAAAGAAGACGACCCGCGTAATCCCGGAGTTATTGCGGATTGTACCGGTGACAATGCCGGTGATAGCGTCGGACCTACTGCAGATGGATTTGAAACTTACGGAGTAACCGGTGTCGCTTTAATTTCTTTCATTGTTCTTGCAATTACCGATATTCAATTTCAAACCGAACTGCTTACATGGATTTTTGCAATGCGTATTTTAATGATAGTTACTTCTATAACAGCTTTCTATATTAATAAATTATTGAGTAAAGTCCGTTATACAGGAAAGGACGATATAGATTTTGAAACTCCGCTAACTTCCTTGGTATGGATTACTTCTGTGTTATCTATTATTGTAACATTCGCCATCAGCTATATTTTAATCGGACATTTGCCGAATAATTTATGGTTTACCTTATCAATAATTATCAGTTGCGGTACGCTCGGAGCAGCACCTTATCAATAATTATCAGTTGTGGGACACTTGGTGCAGCCTTGATACCTGAATTTACAAAGATATTCACAAGCACCAAATCAAAACATGTTAATGAAGTAGTACAAGCATCAAAAGAAGGCGGAGCTTCATTGACAATTCTTTCAGGACTGGTTGCAGGTAATTTCAGTGCATTTTGGCAAGGTATGGTATTCTTCGGGCTTATGTTTATTGCATATTTCGCAAGTACGATGGGTTTGGATACCTTTATGATTTATCCTTCTGTTTTCGCTTTTGGTCTGGTAGCGTTTGGATTTCTCGGGATGGGGCCTGTTACAATTGCTGTTGACAGCTATGGTCCGGGGTGCCGGAAACACTTTTAAAGCCACAGCAAAACCAGTGTTAATAGGTACTGCAGTAGTTGGTGCAACCACTATGATTTTTTCACTTATTTTAGTGATTAAACATACACTTGGTATTGAGCCTGAAGCAATTCTTAACATTCTTAATCCGTATGCCCTTCTCGGTTTAATTTGCGGAGGCGCTGTTATTTACTGGTTTACCGGAGCATCTACACAAGCAGTTACTACCGGAGCATACCGTGCAGTTGAATATATAAAGAAAAATATCCGGCTTGACCCTAATGCCGATAAAAAAGCATCAACCGAAAAATCGAAAGAAGTAGTAAAAATCTGCACCAAATATGCACAAGCAGGGATGTTTAATATTTTTATCGCTATTTTTTCCTTTGCATTGGCTTTTGCCTTTCTTTCTTCACCAGGTATTTTTACTGAAGAAATGGATACAGATACAAAAGTAAAAATGAGTAGCGCCGCTTCATTTTTTATTTTTTATCTGATATCTATTGCCGTGTTCGGCTTATTTCAGGCGATATTTATGGCAAATGCCGGCGCCAGCTGGGATAATGCAAAAAAATTTGTAGAAGTTGACCTCAAACAAAAAGGAACGGATTTGCATGCCGCTACAGTTGTAGGCGATACTGTCGGCGACCCGTTTAAAGATACTTCTTCGGTCGCATTAAATCCTATCATTAAATTTACAACACTTTTTGGTCTTTTGGCAATGGAAATCGCTATAGCTGAACAATTTAGAAATGCTGCTCCGTATGTCGGAATAATATTCTTACTTATTGCCCTTATTTTTGTTTACCGCTCATTCTATGGTATGAGAATCAAATCAAGAAAGTGAGAAAGTGAGACAATGAGAAAGTGTGCACAGTCTCACTTTCTCATTGTCTCACTTTCATACTATTAATTAATTG
This sequence comes from Bacteroidia bacterium, assembly GCA_016209245.1. GTDB lineage: Bacteria > Bacteroidota > Bacteroidia > Bacteroidales > BM523 > JACQWN01. Next base: position 843 of record JACQWN010000036.1, on the reverse strand, counting down.
TACCAAATTTCTGATATTTATTTTACAATCAACTATAATTTTGGATTGCAGATAAAAAGGTTCACGCTCAATGAGCTTTGTTTCAATATATTGTAAAAGATTTTCATTTTTGATATCCTTAATCAACGGTCTGTCATATTTTGACTTTCTCAGACGGTCGGCTAATTCCAATGGAGTAGCCCTAAGATATATGCTAATACCATTATTATTAATTAATTGCATATTATTATAAAAGCATGGCGTTCCACCGCCGGTTGACATAATATAATTATCTCTTCTCAACAGTTCAACCAATTCATTGCGTTCTTTTTCTCTAAACCAGGGTTCACCATATAAACCGAAAATCTCCGGTATTGTTTTTTTATACTTTTTTTCAATAAATTTATCTAAATCAATTAAATCAAGATACAAACCATGGGCAAGCTTCCTGCCTACCGTTGATTTTCCGGAACCCATAAAACCAATCAGGAAAATTCGCATAAACCGATGAATTATAAAATATGACGTTTCGTTGTCCTGTGGACGAACGAAAGTCAGGCGACCTCAATTCGTCTGTAAGACAATTGAGCGTCATTTAAATTTTTATTCCCATTACCGTTATGTCATCTGTTTGTTCATATTTTATGTCATAGCCATGTTTCCAGTCCTCGATGGTTTTGTCAAATAATTCCCTTTGCTCTGCCATCGGCTTGCCCGAATTGCTTAATAAAAGTTCTTTAAAACGTTTTGAGAGGAATTTTTTACCTTTCGGTCCTCCGAACTGGTCTTTATAGCCATCTCCTGCAAGATAGAGCATGTCTCCTTTTTCTAGTTTTATTTCGTGTAACATTAAATTATCCATTT
>JACQWN010000628.1 GCA_016209245.1 Bacteroidia bacterium | reverse complement strand
ATGTAATACAATAATGAAGTGGCTAGTTGGATGGTTGAGGTTGTGGATTATTTGAGGGTATTTTTATAACCGTGAAAATCCCTGTTTTATGCTCTCTTTCATTTGATCGGGGATACGCTTTTCTAATGAGTTGATGTTTGATTCGTTCATAAGGAAATATTACTCTTTTACCCACTTTCCTCTTTCAACAATTCTATTTCTATCCATAAACCTGTAAAAATAGATACCTTGCGAAAAATCAGAAGTCTTAATCACCGAACCCGAACCAACTTTGTCATGCTTTATCAGCATTCTTCCATGAATATCGAATAACTCAAAACTTACATCCCTGTTAACTATTCCATTTCGTATCGTCATTCTGTCTCTGCCGGGATTGGGATAAAGAATTATGTCTTGTTGTTTAATACTGACATTTTGCGAAGATGTCAATTCGCCGTTTTCATTAAGTTTTAAAAGAAATGTCGAAGTTTCATTATTTTGCGTCAAATGATCGTAGTTCATTCCCGTTACCAGACATCCGCCATCCTGTGTGGCAAGCACATCATGTACATAATAAAATACATCGCCGCCATAAAACTTTTGCCATTTGATATTAAGGTTCGAATCGAGTTTATTAATTATAATCCATGAAGGTTCTTGCTGAAAGGGTATCTGGTAGTATATGTAGTTTGATGTGCCTACATAATATATATTATCCTTGTCAATAAAATCAAAGTTATGATAGATACCCGGATAATCTGAAGTGTCCGTTTTTCCATACATTTTATCATAAATTATATTGTACATAGTATCCAATAATACTAATCCGAGATTGTCATCCTGTTCCGGATCAAAAATGGTTTCTATTCCTGATAATAAAATAGTCGAATCTGAAAACCATGCGGCTGTATGGATTATTGGTTGGAAATAGATATTCGAAATTTGTGTAACCAACGAAATATTAAAATTTTGATCAATTTCAGCGATCTGTCCTGTTGTAACACTATCATTAAAATATTCTGCAAAAACAATATAACCAGATGAATTTATTTTTTCAATAATATCCCAACTGTGAAATGCTGTCCAATCGGTAAAATATTTTACTATTAACGAATCTGCAGATATTAACATTTTGTACAAATAAATTCCATTTTCTTCAAAAGTACCATACGTTTTATTTAAATCACCTGTGACAATAATATTACCATTATGATCTATTAATGCTTTTCTAATAGTATAGTCAAAATTTTGAGTATAATATTTCTTTTCCCAATTAATATTTAGTAAAGAATCGAATTGAACGATCCAGAAATCAGTATATACGGATGTATCTGATTCGATACGACCGAATGCTAAAAAACTGTTTTCACCTGTTTGCAGAAGGTATTGCAACATGTGATTCTTGTTCTGGTAGAAAACTTTTTCACAAAGAATCTCTCCATTTACATTTAGTTTTAACAGTTTGCAATGATAGTTGGTATATCCGACATCTTGAGTGCCTTTTATAAAATAAAGATTTCTATTTTCATCTTCTATTGGACAATGAGGGAATGTCATGTACCCAGCTTCATCGAAAAACAGTTCAAATGTTTGACCATGTGAAAAAATAACAAAAACTAAAATACTAGTGTTGCGACAATTTAATTTTAAGACCTCACAGGTTTCTAAAACCTGTGAGGTCTGGATTAAAAAATTGTTTTCAATGTTTCATTTTTAAATTGTCAAGACACTAGTAAAGGTAAAAATAACTTTCATAAACTCATATGTTATTTATACTATCAAAAAAGCACCCTGAAAAACATTTTTTTCAGGGTGCTTTTTATCATTTTATATTGAAAATTGATCACTTTTTAGTACAGCCTGGGCTAAAGGTAATGTGTGCTTTACACCATATTGTATTAATGCTCTATGACATCTATATAGAATCGGATCACTGAAAATTTGCCATCCACCAAATGAAGCTAAATCAATATACTGTTTCCCGGCAGGTTTAGCTTTAACGGTTATTACTGTAATAAGTCCGTTATAATAAAAGTTCATTTGGTTATAATATATACATGGATGTGGATCGTTCTGATTATATGATTCTTTGTGCCACATAAGTTCTTGACCGAGACTATTAGTATAATTATCATGCCAATCAGCAACAACAGTTTGGACCTGGCACCACATAAAATACTCGGTGGCAAAAGGTTGCGGACCTATTGCATTAAGAACTTCGGCTTTGATTTCCTGTGCTGCATCTGAACTTTGTCCAGTTGGGTCGTACTGTCCGCATTTTCCAAATCCTCCGCCCCAGAACCAATCGTCTCCGATTCCAAAGGGATTTGTAGTTAGAGTATATGAAATAACACTGTGATAGTTCAGAAATGCCTTATCCTCCATAATTCTAATTACCTCGACATCTGATACATAAAGTTGTCTATTTTCATATTTCAACAGACTTTAGAAATGTTCCTTAGTAATTAAAAGAATTATGTCCAAAACCATGCCTGCCTCTTCTTTAGTAACTTTCTCATTGCCGACAAGCGAAACCTCAATTTCCCTTGTCTTTAAGTCTGTTCCGTTAGACGGCTTTTCAGGATAGGCATACATACTGTTTAACATATTTTCCCAAACCCTTACAGCCTGGTGAAACGGTAATTGTTCGGACGTCTTCTCCGTACTTTTTATCCATGCATCAAATTCATTGACTTCAGAAATAATTTGGTCCACAGTCATTTCTTCTGTCGCAAGATAAATTTTCGGAGCTTTTTCAATCTCCTCTTTTTTACAGGAAACGAATCCCATTAATGCCACAAACGCCATAATTACGGCGCAATTTAATACTTTTTTCATAATTCAAAAAATTTAGGGTTAATAAATAAAAAATTAATATCACCGTAAAAACATAATACAATTTCCTGACTTTCAAAAATTTTTATCTAAATTAGATGGTTGCATCATCTAAATTAGATGGTTATATCATCTAAAATAGATAGTTATACCGACAAAATTAGATGGTGGCATCATCTAAAAAAGATAACAAAACTGCAGTTTAAGTTAACTCTGTCGGTGATGCACCTCCCTGTTATAGTCCCGCCCGAGGCGGGATTGGGGTTATAAAATCCAAAACAGTTATAGCCCCTTTTTAAGTGTTCCCTCGCTCGGATTTGTAATCCGAGTGTTTACAAATGCTATTATCTCTTGCACTCGGATTATAAATCCGAGTGAGCGGGTGTAATCCGCAAAGGAAATCTTTTAAATAATGATTTGCAGAAATAACAGATTCCTCGCTGTGCTCGGAATGACAGGGCTTTTATGAGAGGGGGGGGTAGTAGAGACGCACGGCTATGCGTCTCTATTACCCCCCATAATAATAATACTGCTGTCATTTCGAACGTAGCGAGGAATCTATGATAAAATGATGGTATCGTCTTTATTTTTCAATTTTAACCCTTACCCCCTCCGAATGAGATGCAAATTCAGGTGCATACATACATTGAATAGTAGTAATTCCGTTTGAAAAATCTCCCTCATGTGTCGCCCTTAAAGGATATTCAAAAACATAAGTTCCCTTGGGCAGCCAGTGAACAAAGAAGTTTGTCGAAGCGTCTTTGGTGCATTCCACATAACCAAGTCCATCCTGATATTTGTAAGAAGTAAGAACATTAATCGGCTCAAACCCGGAAGCACGCATATCTTTCATATGGATGTATTCCATATCTCTGTCAACTCGAAGCTCGATTCGTACAATTATTTTATCACCGACCTCTATTTTGGAATTATCAATCGGTTCTATGGTTTTTCCTGAATCGGTAGTTCGTTCGACGAATAGTTTCTTTTTCAGCTTTAAAGGTGTTTCATGAGGTGTAATTTTATCGAGCTGTTCAAAATATTGCCAGTACATCGCTCCCCAGCTAATTCCTTCGTCTTTTTTACTGATTGAGATATTTCCCATTTCAGGTTTTATCTCGGAAGAGCTCCACGATGTCTTAAAATAGCCGGTACCTGCTTCTTCCTTTACACCTTCAATCTTTTTGGGGTCAAGAATTTCATTTGCGACCTTTATTTCAACGCCTGATTCAACGGCAAGCCAGCTGACGCCACGGAGTAGAAGGGCATAGACCGCTTCACAAGTCGCTTTTGTAGTGCTCCAGTTTTGAGTTTGTTTTTGCTTGAGCAGCCAAATACGCATATCATCAACCGCTTGCTTGTCTTTGGTTATTTCATCGAAAGCTTCGATTAACAGCGATTGTGCTTCAATCGGGGCTTCATACCAATAATAGCCGCCTGCATTTTCTTTCCAGTACATGCCTAACTCTTCCGATGTTAAAGAATGTTCCTTGATTGACTTTATTATTCCATAAGGAAGATCCGGTACGCTATACCTGTATAAGGCAAGTGCAATCATTCCCTGCATGTATTTGTTGTTTTCAAGCCAGTATTTTTCAGCTTGCTTTTTGAAATATTCAAATGCCTCTTCATTACGGCCTGCTAACTTGAATCTGTCCTTGAAATAGCTTCGCATATACAAGTACTGTATTTGAATATAGCTTAAATGATTATCATCCCAATGTTCCTTTTCGTAATATTTATGTATCCACTCATAATCTTTTCGTATCTGATTGTCGAGGTAGTAATCCCCTTTTTCCTCCATATTTCTTACCCTGTAATCATTGTCAAGATTTATCACTCCGAGATGATCAAGATGAGCAAAACCCGTGATTATATGCTGGGTGATATATCTGTCTTCGGGCATACCTTTGAACCATGTCCAGCCGCCGCTGTAAACCTGCATGTCTTCAAGCTTCCGTAAAGCGCAGCCTATATTATTCGCCATCAGGTTCAAATCAAACAGCAGCCCCACATTACGCTTTCTTTGCGATTCATCCTGTGCATCCAACACCCAAGGTGTTTCCTCGAGCAACAGCGATTTTAATTCCTGGTTCTTTTCCAGATTTGATAATAAAGCTTCGGAACCCGGAGTATTTTTCCATGCATCGAAAACACGTTTTATTTTCGGGTCGGAATTAGCAATGTACGAGGCAATACTATTGGCATAGTATCTGCTGAACACCTGCTCAACACATTCATACGGATACTCAATCATATAAGGCAATGCCTGAACGGCGTACCATACAGGGTTAGGTGTAAATTCCAAAGTCAGCTTATGATGTTTAAGTGTATTCGATTTGTTCGACTCGATTAATTTAGTGAACTTAAATTCTTTTGTCTGCTTGCTTCTTATGGGTAAAGGAAGCGATTCAGTAACAAGCATTCTGTTTGTCATAACAGGCAATGTATTTTCTTCTCCATCTGAAAATTTACCGCTTGTAGCAATTACCCTGTACGTAACCGCTTGAATGCCCTCCGGTATTGTTAATTCCCACTTTATATTCGTACTTTGCCCTTTAGGAACAGTAAATGGCTTTGAACTATTGCTATTTTTAAGCTCGGCATCAACAGGTTTCATTGTCAATGCATCGAATAACATAAGCTGTGAATTTCCTGATAAATCCTTTTCACTAACATTTGTAATTTTTGAGCTGACAAAGAGCTTATCGTTTTCCCTGAAAAATCTTGGCATATTCGGCATAACCATAAGGTCTTTCTGAGTTATAAGCTCTTTCTCGACAAGATTGAATTTCAGATCTT
>JACQWN010000627.1 GCA_016209245.1 Bacteroidia bacterium | reverse complement strand
TTATTTAATTGGTTGATGGTAGGTCTATTAGTTTTCCTGCAAACCGGTTCAGAATTTTGAAAAACGCATCCAATGAAGAATTAAAGGAAATTAAAGTAAGGTTAAACGGTTATGCCTTACGATGGGATAATTTAGATGAAGATATTACCGTACAAGGTATTGTTGCAGGCAATTTTCAATTGCCGCCGGAATAGAACAAACGAATTTTTTGAATTTTTGTGTTTCACAAATATAGTCAAAATATGTTAAAAAATATTGAACTGAAATATGGTTTATTCTCTGAAACTCGCATGGCAGTAGAGAGAGAGAGAGAGAGAGAGAGAGAGAGAGAGAAATCTTCGCCTAAAAAATAATTTTTCGAAAAATAGTATTGCGCAGAACCTTCAATGCCGGTTATCCGGGATTGAAGGTTTTTTTATTTTAAAGTAATTTATAACATGAAAATACACGAGATTTTAGAAATAGAGCAAAAAAATTCGGATAGTATTTTCCTTTTAATGCCTTATCATTTGAAATGAATTACGAAAGTAATCTTTTTCATTTATGCGAGGAGATTACCAATAGAAATTACGCTATTAAACCGAGTATTTGTTTTATCAATTTCAGCCCTGTTCAGCGTGAAATATTTGCAGCCGATTTCAGAGACAGAATCGTACATCATTTAATCTATAATTACATTAGTCCATACTTTGAAAGAACATTTATAAATGATAGTTATAGTTGCAGGATAGGCAAAGGAACGCATTACGGGATAAAAAGAATAGACTGGTTTGTACGCTCGTGTTCACTGAATTATAAGCAGGATTGCTACATCCTGAAACTTGATATTAAACAGGGATTTTCACGGATATAAAAATACCCTCAAATAATTCACAAACTCAACCATCCAATAGACTATGTCATTATTGTATTACATTGATTAAAAGATAATTGGAAATTCCTCATGGTTTTTCTTCTTTCTGTTATTTTTATTTTATGAGGTTATTTAGCCTGAATTATTCATGCGTTTATGCCAAAAGCTAATAACGTTCATATAATCAGAGCAATAACATTATTTCGTCAGAAAATAAAATTTTCGTATCAGTCGGTGAAATATTAACATCAAATTGTTAATAATTTAAAAAGAAAGTTCATGGATAAGTCGTTGTAAATTTATTAATTTACAATGTAAAACAAAAATAAAAAACCATGAACTTTCAAGAATGTAAAAATACAGAATTAATCGGAGAAAATACAAATTTTATTGAATTATTTTCCGTTCAGGAGAAAATGGTTGAACCTGCCTATACAGGCGAGGATATTAGTAGTGACGGAGGCTTATTGCTATTAAAGGAAGTTGAGAATCAGATAGGAATAATCAGTAAACTGACTGACTGTATTACAGACGAAAGAGATCAGCGATATGTTCAGCATACTTTAAAAAAGATATTATCTCAACGGATATACCAGATAGCATCCGGGTATGAAGATGCGAACGATTGTAATAAACTTCGTTGCGATGCAATAATAAAGATGTGTGCGGAAAGCTTACCTGTCAGTGATCCGGATTTAGCTTCACAACCCACAATGAGCTGTTTTGAGAATTCAGTTTCAAGGAGCGAGTTATAAAGAATAGCGGAATGTTTTGGTAAGGCATTTATAAATTCATATCAAACTGAACCAAAAGTAATAATAATAGACTGCGACGATACAAATGATAATGCTTATGGGGAACAATTACAGATATAATACAACGATTATTACGGAGAGTATTGTTTCATGCCGTTGCATATTTACGAAGGACTATCCGGAAAATTAATAACGACCATACTCAAACCAGGCAGACGGTCGAAAGGCGCTGATGTGTTTTCGATATTAAAAAGAGTAGTCAATTTTATACGGAAATACTGGAAGGAAATGATAATAATTATCAGAGGTGATAGCCATTTTTCTTCTCCTGAAGTTATGAATTGGGCAGGTAACCAATATAGAGTGCATTTCATTATAGGACAGTCGGGTAATAAACGTTTGAAAGAACTCAGTAAAATAACGGTGGATAGCGCCGAGGCAGAAAGAGGTATTACGAGGTACGGAATATTTTAATGCAACCATGGAAACGCTTCAGTTGAAATTGCTGAAAGTCGCTGCATATGTAAAGGAGATGAAAACTAAAATCAAAATTGAATTCCCAAGATGTTGTCCTGTAAAAGAAATTCAGATAAATGCTTTCAGAATATTTGAATTATTGCGATATTGACGAGATACGCCCGCTCAAAAAGATCATACCTAAACATCCCGCCATTGTCTGGTTCTGTAAAACAGGACATTAAATCTTATTTTCAATAGCCTGAAAATATTGGTATTTTAGAGCTATATTTTTTATTTTTTTAACAAATCCGAAAAAATTGCCACTCATTTTTTCTGAATAAAATACGATTCAGTATTTTTTTGTCAGGTATGAATAAAAATTCACCCATTTTTTGTATTTTTGCCCGACAAATTCAGTTTATGAATTATTCAGGTTAATAGTTTGTTGGTTGTTGGTTGTTGGTTGCAATTTTTTTTCCTTGCTTTTTAAATTTCTTTGGTTATTTTTGGGGGTGAATAGTTACCTTATTTATTAACTTTGCATAACTGTAAAATTTCACCACATTGTTCCTAAATTAAAAAAGGAGGTTTTATGTATAATATCAGCAAAAATAATATTATCCGACGGCATACCAATTGGCTGATCGCTTTGTCTAGCGCCTTAATAATTGGTTTCATTTCATCCTGCATGACTACTAAGACGTTCAATACGGATGATAAGACGAAATATGATGAGCTCAATTTAACCATCAGCGGGCAGTCACCCAACATCATCAATGTGCATACTGGGCTTAAAATATACAGTGACCCAGATATAGACCTATCCAAATACAGAACTTACGATTTCGATTATACCGACAAAGAGAATCCCCTGCTGGAGAAGGAATTGTTCAAGATGGTGGAAAATCAGTTGTATCAGAAAGGGCTGAAGCGCTCAACCGAAAACCCCGACTTGCTGATTACCATGAATTTTTATACCGGCAAGAAGGAACAATATATACCACCCAAGACCGTGGTTACTACGCGGACCGACAATGTCTGGAGCTGGTCGGGCCACTGGGATGTGGTGCCCATCACCCAATCCTATACCACCGAAGGATATACCGAGGTTAAGTACTATCGCAACATCCGGCTAAACTTTTTGGATTATGCCAAACTCAAAGGCGGGAAAGAACTGAAAACCCCACCTATGGTTTGGACCGGCGAGGTGGAAAGCGAGGGCAATAGTTCTGACATCCGGACAGTGGCACCGATGATGTTACATGGCTTGCTGGGTTATGAATACCCCAATAAGTCGGGCAATAATAACATGAACCGGCAAATCAAGAAGGTAACCTTTGGTTCTCTAGGAATCACATTTCACAAGGAATGGAGAAGAATTTACGATGTGGAACCTGGTTCAGTGGCTGCCTTAAGCGGATTGCATGCCGGCGATCTCATGCTGAAGATAGATGGAATGAAAACCAAGAAGGGATCGCCCACTTATTATTATACCAAGTCCACTGGGAATGTATATTTACGTGCTTTCGAACCATACTACAGCGGGGTGCTCTGTAATATCAACGGCCGCCGAATTGAAATGGAAATCAAATGCCCACACGAGAAGACCAAGAAAATAGTATGGGTGACACCTGAGGTTAAGTCAATATATGTGACTATTTTTTAA
>JACQWN010000626.1 GCA_016209245.1 Bacteroidia bacterium | reverse complement strand
GTATTTACAGATACAATTACTTTCGGGCAGAACACGGAATTTGATTTGCCGGATGGTTGGACAGCTAATATAAATCCTGTATTGACAAGTAATACATATAATGCAGGTGATAGTATTTTTGCAACAATTACAGTTAACTATCCTTCTGAGAATCTGCCCTATTTTGTACAAAGAATAGAAATTAGACAGTTTATACAGGAGCAGAATCCTGATGGAACAGGTATTAACATTGAAACATCTGTATCAGCAATGATTTACTTTACGCCATATAATACCATAGAAATATGGAGTATGCAGGATTTTACAAACTTACCCCGTAGATGGCATTTTCCAGAAAATAGTAACTTACAGGAACGAATATATATAGATAAAAGCAGTTTGCCTGTATCAAATATTAATTTTATACAACCTATTAATTGGTATGATGAGACCAAAAGCTGGGAAGAAGATTGGATGGATAATTTTAGAGAAATAAATATTTCTGGACTTGCATATAATATTTTAATGAGTCCGATTCCACCTGATTCAATTGAATATTACGATAATTACGGAGATGGTCCAGATTCAGCAACCACAAAGAAAACTTTCAGCGGTTCCGTATATGGACAATTGCGAGCTTATTTTATTAATGACCTTGGATTAGGAGTATATATTCCATTAGCGGGGATAAAAGTAAAACTTCGTGAAAATGATTTTGGAGGAATAACTCAGAATTTCGGTGAAACATATACAGATGAAAACGGTAACTATTATATAGCATATTCAAAATCACAATTATTTGAAGGCAATAATATTGAATTATTTTTAAAATTTGTCGCAGCAACTGATAATTCTACCAAAATAACCGCTGCAAATTTTTGGGGTAATCGTTATGAATATACTACCGGTCAATGGTCGTCGGGTCAAACAAATTACAATCAACAAAAGAATTATGTTCTTTGGGAAAATACTTATCCTGCCGAAGCATTTAAATCTGTACATTGGGCAAGAAGGGGTTTTCAATATTTTTCTAACCAAAATGCAACGTTACAAAAGAATTTACAAATCAAACCATATGCTAACAATAGTTGGTACGAGCCTGCATTAATACCTCCTATTTTTGAACCTACAATACATTTGGCTGATAATGACGGTGACAGAGAAAATATTCTTTACCATGAATTTGGGCATTTTACCATGCATCGTTTACAAAACAACAACTTTACAACCCCTTATGGCGAAGATGGTTTTAATCATTTCTGGACTAAGGAAAATACCAGCTTACTTGCATGGGCAGAAGGATGGGCTAATGTTGTTCAAATGATTCTTGATGCAGCATACTGGCAAGAGGACGGTGAATATGCAAGAGACGAAAATGATTTTTTCGAAGTCAGAGAACATCATTCATGGTCTTCTGTTAATCAAACTTTTAATTATATTAATAATGGTTTTCGTTCGGAATACTATATTGCCTGTGCTATATATGATTTATGGGATGGAACCTCAAAAGGACTTCCAAATACTATTCCTGGTTCAAATTTACATGGTTGGAACGATACTGAACAAGGTGATAATGGTTGGCGATCGGAGGATGATGTAGAAATAAATTTTTATCAAATTTGTAAACCCTTAATAGATCATCCATCCGGAGATGGAGGATATTTATCAAGCGGTAAAATAAAAAATATACAGGATTATTACATGTATTTGTTAGACAATATGGGTTCTAACTGTAATATTAAATCAGATATTAGCCGCGTATTCAGAGAAAACCGTGTCCAATGGAACATTCCTGAATATGAATGGGGTTGGCATTCTTCAAATTTAACTTCAGATTATATATGGCAAACTAAGGAAAAATATGAAAATCCTTCTTCCGCATTAATATCAAATTGGTATGATGATTATAGGGTCAATTTTTATAACGATGATAATTTTAATGAATATCGTTATTCAGCATGGCCATCGAAAGATTTATTAATAACTGATAATTATAATTTAGGGATATGGGATGATTTTTCAAGTGTTTACAGACAAGCAGAGCTTTATCTGAATGATGCAATCCGGCCTGACTATACCGGTTTTAGCTCTGTACATGGTGATTATACAACCTGCGGATGTATTGAAATTGATGTACGTAATGGAAAACTTGAACTTGGTGGTATAGAAACAACTGCAACTCTTACCGTTAACAATTGTTCCACTATAAGATTAAGGAATCATGGAAAGCTTGTAATTAATGATAATTCTACTCTAATAATTGAATGTGGCGCAGCATTAGAATACGAAGAAGGAGCCATCATTGAATTAAATGGTGAAAATGCACAGCTTATTATTAAGGGGAAATTAGGAATTGGCAGTAATACTACATTCCTCTTTCATGGAACGGGAAGTCTGACAAAATTAGGTCCTTCTGATTTAGTAATTCCATATCCAAATAGTGCAAACTCATCTTTTATTGTAGAAAGCGGAACAAATACTGTACTCGTTGCAAAAAACAGCATTAGATTAAAACCAGGTTTTCACGCAAAAGCCGGATGTCATTTTCGGGCATATCTTGACCCATCATTACCGGATTGTGATGTAAAGTCATTAACAGTATCGTCAAATGGAGATTCTAATTTAAGTCAAACATTATCATCATCAGATAAAAATTCATATTCTGATATTAAATGGGAACCAAACGAAGATTCATTAACACATAAAAAGGATGTGAAATTATTGACAAGATTGATTGGCAATTATCCCAATCC
>JACQWN010000571.1 GCA_016209245.1 Bacteroidia bacterium | reverse complement strand
TCGAACGGCGGTGTTGTTATTCCTGAAATTGTTAAAAAAATTCCTGCTGTCACTGTGCTTTCGGGTCCTGCTGCCGCACCCACAGCAGGTATATTTTACAGCAATCTTTTAGGTTTTAAGAATTGCATAACAGTGGATATGGGAGGCACAAGCTTTGACGCAAGCCTTGTCATAGACAATCAGTGTATAACGCATACTGAAGGATCTATAAACCGCTATAAAATAGCTTTGCCATCTCTCGATATTGTTACAATAGGCGCCGGCGGAGGAAGCATCGGATGGATTGATACTGGAGGTCTGCTTCAGATGGGACCGCAAAGCGCCGGAGCTTTACCTGGTCCTGTTTGTTATAATAAAAGCGGAACTGCCCCGACATGCACCGATGCCAATTTAATCTTAGGTTATCTTAATCCTGATTTCTTCGCCGGAGGAAAAATCAAGCTTGACTGCGACAAAACAAAGAAAGCGCTCTATGCTGAACTTTCATCAAAGCTTGGGCTTGGTGAATTACAGACAGCGTCAGGCATGTATAGAATTATCAATGCAAATATGGCACGGGGCGTCAGGCAGGTTTCTATTGAAAAAGGATATGACCCCCGTGAGTTCCTGTTTATTGTAGCAGGCGGAGCAGGCCCGATTCATGCCGGAGAAATTTGCAAAGAGCTTGAAATTTCGATGTTTCTTGTTCCCAATGTGGCTTCCATTTTCTGCGCCGCAGGTATGCTGCTCGGAGATATTAAACATGATTATATTTGTTCATTCCTCGCTTTATTTTCAGGAATTGACAAGAAGCAACTTCTGAGCATGTTTGAACAAATGAAAAAAACCGGAACCAAAACACTCATCAACGAAGGAATTTCACAGGAAAATATCGGATATTTTCCTGTTCTCGATATGCGGTATCTGGGGCAATACCATGAAGTGCAACTGTCTGCAAAAGCTAACCTGAATTATGCGTTGAAAAGCAATAGAAAAACGTATATTCCCGAAACCGACTCGCTTGAGGATATACCTGTTTATGATGGTGATGTTAATCTTTATGGCAGCCATATTAAAGGTCCTGCAATAATTGAAAAAGTTAATACATCCATCTTTATAAGTAATATTTACGATTGCCAGGTGGATGCTTATGGTTCATTCATTGTATATAACAGAGAAGTGTATCCTGGAGGGTATCTTAAATAAAAAAGTATGTCAAAAATAGATAAAATACTCGTATCAATATTACAGAGGGCTTTTAAATCCATAACTGATGAAATGAGCATTTCCCTTACTAAAACTACACGCTCTCCTATCTTATGCGAAGCCAAAGATTTTGTAACTGGACTTTATGATGCTGAAGGCCGGATGCTTGAGCAGACGGAGAATCTCCCAATATTATCTTTTTCGCTTGGTCCTGTATGTAAAATGATTATTGATACTTATAAAGGTGATATTTTCCCCGGCGATGTAATCATTCATAACGATGTTTTTTCACTGGGAAACCAGAATAATGATGTCGCTGTTTTCAAGCCGATTTTTTTAAACGATACTCTTATCGGCTGGTCTGCTGCAAAGGGGCATCAGGCGGATATAGGCGGTGCTGTGCGGGGAGGTTACAACCCCGATGCTACAGAAGTGTGGCAGGAAGCATTGCGTATCCCGGCAGTTAAAATTTTTGAAAAAGGTAAGCTAAGAAAAGATGTATGGAACCTGATTTTTGCAAATATCCGGCTTAAAATTGTGGAAGAAGATATTAAAGCGCAAATCGGCGCCTGTACTCTTGGTGAGAGAAGGTTGCAGGCGTTAGTTGAAAAATATGAAAAAGAAACTTTTGATGCTCATAAGATTGAACTTTTTAATTCTACTGAAATAATGATGAGAAAAGAAATCCGGAGCATTCCTAATGGGGTCTATGAAGGCGAAAGCATGGTATATTACGATGGCAAGCACCCTGGCACAAAGTTCAAAGTTCAGGCAAAAATAATTGTGGAAGATGATTCAATAACTTTTGATTTTTCAAGTTCCTCACCTCAGACCAAAGGTTTTGTAAACGGGACATATACCTCAAGCTGTTCTGCCATTACGCTTACATTTTTGCAAATGGTTAATCCGAATATTCCGCATAATGAAGGAATGATAAAACCATTAAAATATATTGTTCCTGAAGGGACCATATTGAACGCTTCCTATCCTGCGGCTACTACTTTTGGGAATCATCTATGCCCCCCTATTGCAGATGCCATTAATAAAGCCCTTTCAAAAGCCGTTCCCGACAGGGTTACAGCTGGCTGGAACCACCTGCTTTGTTCTCTTTTTACCGGTATACACCCTGTCACACAAAGACACTATGTTGATATCTGCTTTCTCGGTATGAAGGGCGGTTCAGGCGCTATGCATGGCGATGATGGTTATGACCATATAGGCATGATAGATGCTTCGGGCGGTGTGTTGGATCAGGATTATGAAATGTATGAGCAGCAAACTCCTCATTTTATCATTAAACACGAGTATTTGCAGGATTCGGCCGGGGCAGGAAAATGGAGAGGCGGTGTTGGCGTTGAAACTATAATAAAGCTTGGCGGTGATAAAACAAATATGGTGGTATTTGGTGACGGCGACATACAAGCTCCATTTGGCTTATTCGGAGGTAAAAGCTCTATTCTTAATAAAATTAAGCTAATTTATCAGGATGGTTCCGAAAAAACGCCTATGAGCAAAGACATTATTAACAATATACCTGAAGGTACAATTTATTATCAGATAGCAAGCGGAGGAGGAGGATACGGAAACCCGAAAGAGAGAGAACATACTGCTGTGCAGGATGATGTCCGGAATGAAAAAGTTTCCAAAGAACAGGCATATCAGGAATATGGGCTTGTCTTTAAATAATATTATTTTCGCATCTATAATTTCATTTTTTTTAACACAGACAAATACCTCAAAAAAATGGAGAACAAAATTCAGGAACTCAACCTCGAATTGTTAAAAACGGTGCAATTCAATTTCTGCGATGGAAAAGCCATTGCCGCTGCTTTGATTGAAAACAGGGATCTGTGGAAAGCGGTTATTATGGATAGACCCCATGATGGTAACTATGTTGATTTAATCAGGCTTAGAGACATTTCTTCAGGTCGTTGGAATGTGGATACATTGTTCATATTATCCTCCAACAAGGATGATTGTAAACTTGAAGAATTAGCAGGCGGATGGAACGCCGACAGCATAGAGTGGATCGAAGGCGATGAGGCAGAAAATCTGCTAGGAGGTTCATACGATGAGCATACCAGGATTTTACAGATCTGGTGGGACTGACTTCTCAAACCGGCAGGAAAAAGTGATCATGTGTTCATTGGAATAGATTATTTTCAATATCTTTGAAAGATTTATATAAAAAAAATGAATATTAAAGAATTAAAAGAACACTGGGAATTAGAAAAAGAGCAATATAAAACATCAGAGGTTGGCTCTGGTGTTCAAAAGTTTGTTAAAGAGATTCTTTTATGTACAGGGATATTCAACCTAAATGCAGGAAAGCTTTCGACAGAACTAAAAGACAGAAAAAATGAATTTATTGAAGAAGCCAAAAAGAAAGGACATCGTGCCGATGTGGTAATTTTTATTGATAGAGATATAATTATCCCAGTAGAAATAGAAAAATTCAAAAGTATTAAATCAGGCGAGAAACAAATAATTCAATACCAAACTGACTGGCAAAAAAAACTTGGTTTATTAACCGATGGCTTTGAATGGCGATTTTACAATAACCTGTACGTAGAAAAAACCTTTACAATAGAATCTATTCTAAATAAACCTGAATTATTTCTAGAATTCTGGAGCGAATACACAAAACCTGAAACTTATTA
Organism: Bacteroidia bacterium; assembly: GCA_016209245.1. Lineage (GTDB taxonomy): Bacteria > Bacteroidota > Bacteroidia > Bacteroidales > BM523 > JACQWN01. The sequence goes on along the minus strand of JACQWN010000571.1, from coordinate 4,798 downwards.
TCGTTCATTTTTTGCTAAACAGGGGCAGTTACAACTATTTGAATATCCGCCACCAAATATTGATGATGTTCGCCAGGACTTTTTTATTGATATTACACATCTAATTGAATCGTTTAAAAACAAATTAAACCTTAAAGGATATTTCAAAAAAGAAAAAGATGAAACAGGAAAACATAAAAAAACTGTTGAAATAACTTATGCCTACTTGATTCAGTTTATTCTTTACAAAACACTGGTAGATAATGCGTTTGAAACCTTTGAGGATGACTGGAAAGAGAGGATTAAAAATATTGACAAGGCATTACAAGCTGGGATTTATGGCGATATTCTTTTGAAAATAAAAGGCATTAGCGATAAAATATCAGAAAAGATTTACAAAAGATTTAACGATGAACAGCTTATAATAAACGAACGATTACAAGAAATAATGCAAATGCCAAATCAGCAGATTGGTGATGTTTCGGTTTGGCTTGATATTTTGCTTTTCATTCACCGTTACAACTTTGCTAACGTTCAAAATGAGATCTTTGGTTATGTGTATGAAAATTATCTTAAAGATTTATATTTAGACGAAAAGAAAGGGCAGTATTTTACCGACCCTTTAGTGGTTGAGTTTATGCTCAATGAAATGGTCTACTCTAAAGAAAACCTTAAAAAGAGATTTACCAAAAAACAGGATAGTATTTCAATTATTGACCCATCATGCGGAAGCGGTACGTTTTTATATAATGCAACGGTCCGTTTGGTTGATTCTTTTTTTGAAAATACAGATTCATCTGCAAAACTAACAGAGAAACTTATTAATGAAAATATTTTCGGGCTTGATATTGCTGAGTTCCCTTTATATCTGGCAGAAATGAACATCCTAATGCGAATGTTGCCAATTATCATACATGAAAAATATAACAATCCTGTAGAGCAAAAAATTAAAGTATTTAAAACACGTGACAGTATTGCTGAATTTTTTGATACTTCAATACGCAATACTATAACCGACATAAATAAAGAATACAAGGAAAAAGGTATTCAGTATAATATTTTTACACAAGTATTAAACTTAGGATATGATAGCTTCATGCGCGATAAAGGCGATTTAGACGATTTAAAGAAAAGCCTTGAAACCCGAAACTCGTTACCTCGCTATAGGTTTGATTATGTTGTTGGAAATCCACCTTATGTAAGCTATAATGAATGTGCCTCTCAAAAGGTTCTTATATTCGAATTGATGAAAGAAGGCAAAATAAAGCTTAATGACATTTATGGTTTTAACTTACATAGCACTCCTAATAACACAAAAAAATACAGGCCAAACCCCAATTTATATGCTTTTTTTATGGCACTTGGGGTAGCATTACTAAAAGATGATGGGGTGATTTCATATATTATACCCCAAACAATATTAACGGCTGGCGATTTAGATGTTATAAGGTATCATATTGCTTCTTTCTTAACAATTGAAAAGATTGTTTTATTTGAAAATAAAATGTTTATTGGTAGAGGTATTCAACAGTCAAAACCAATAGCTACCTCAAGTTTAATTTTTATTTTGAAGAAGACAACGCCATCTCACGGTCACAAAGTAAAAGTAATCAGATATACAAAAACTGACAAAGATGTTAAGGACTGCTTAACTGAAATAACAAATAGGAGAAACGTGGTTGAATTAGAAGTATCTCAAAAGATTTTATTAAAAAACCATGAAAATTGGAATTTCCTGAATTTTAACAACGATATTATTGAGTTAATAGATTTCTATAATAAAAACACAGACGATTTTTCGAATTATTATACTCATTTAATTTCAAAATTTTATTTTAATTCAAAGTTTATTTTTGATGGAGGCTATAGTATTGATGAAAATTGTCGTTTATACAGCGAGCCTGCCGAAGATTATTATATTTATCCAAAATTTATAGGCAATACATATTCACATGTTATAGCAAATGGTTATTGGCCTAATCATAGAAAAGAAAAGCAATCACATTTTATAGCATTACGACAAGCAAGCCAAGAATATTTGTTACTTGATTCAAAATTTAAAATTGTTTGGTCATACGCAAACCCTCATAGATTCTATTTTACAGACAAAAAAATAATCTGGGCAAGGAATCAGTTTAATGCAATAGGTTCAAATAATGAAACTGAATTGTTTTATCTTTTTGCATTATTAAACTCGGGTTTAAATTTCTTTTTACTTAGAAATTATTTGAGAAGTAATAATGAGAAAGACTTGCTTTTCTCAATAACATCAATTAAGAAATTTGTTAGAATACCTGAACTTATTAGTTTATTGTTAAGTATTTAATTCAAAACAATATCACAACCGACTTAATAAAAGCAAATAGTATTGTTGAATTAAAACAAATTTCTGCCTTTGACAGAGATTACCAAACAATTCTTAAAAATTACATTGACGATTTAGTTTTTGTCCTCTATTTCAAAATAAGCATCAAGGATATTGGGTTTGAGCATAGAGAGGCTATTAAAGCAATTTGTACTCAAAATAAATTTTACAATACAATCAATCAAAAGTCATGAATATAACATACGAAGAATTAAAACAAAAAAATGGATTAAAAGAGTATATTTTTTTAACCAGTTCGGGATATAGACATTTTTTTGTACTTGGCAAAGATTTAAAAGAAGCCGAAAATAATTTCAGCAGAATTGATGAATTAAAACGTTATGGCTTTACTTTAGAGGATCTGCCTGTTCGTTTGGAATATGATAAATTTAAAACTAAAGATTGGTCAATGGACGACTTCCGGGCAAATAATGAAAACAAAAACATATAAGCCAATGTTCATCTCATTCCCTTATTCATTATAAATAATCCTTATACTTGCACTGTTCAATAAATAGTTGAAGTAAATAAAAAATGACTAATTACGATCCTATTCTAAAAAAAATAGTTTCTGTTTTTAACGAAGACAGATTTAGAAACAGTAAAGGTCAAAGAGTTTCTTACTTTGAATATTGTCTGCTGAAAGATTTTGAGCGGGAACACAAAGGTGATGAAGATATTGTTGTTACTCCTATTCTACTTGAGCTCTTAAAAATATTCGATTTCCGGTCCGGAGTTAATATTCTTCAACAGGTTATTAAAGATGGAGATAAGCCTGATTTCAGAACACTCGAAACAAATAAATTTATTTTAGACGCCAAATCCACAGGAACTGATATTGTTACCGGACGTGATGATAAATCAGCGGTACAACAGATAAAAAGATACCTTAAATCGTTCAAAGGATACGAATACGGAATTCTGTTCAACCTGCAACGCTTTGAATTTTTTGAACGGCAAAACGAAAAGGATTTGATTATAGTCAACCATCTTGAAGAACGTTCAATTAATTTTGTTGAATTAGTAAAGGACTTTTCTGAAAATAAAGCTGAAGGAACCAGAAACTTAGAAAACTTCAAATGGTTTTATGAAAATTTCAGGTTTGAAAAAATAAAACCCGAAGAATATATTGAACTCATAAAAAACAGGAAAAAGCAAGACCTTATTATTCCTGATAAAAAATTCCTCAATGCACTTGTCTATGGTCTGATTATTAAAATACAGGATAATATCCGCAAACAAGTGATGTCCATGACAAAAAATTTGAATCATCACTGGAGATTGAAATCTGAATTGCTGAAAATAATCCGTGAAATTAATGTAAGTGAAGAAGAAGATAAATACGCTGTTGCTGCTGAAGAATTAGTAAAACAAATAAGCCATATTATATTACTCCGGTTTCTTTTAATCCGGATATTTGAAGACAACGAACTTATCTCTCAAAATATGTATAATGGCGGTTTTAAGAAAAAACTCGAACCGCCATTCAGCATGACGCTTAAGGAAATCTTATCCGATGCAAATGTAAAAGCGACACAATTATTTTCCTATTTTAACGATAAATTCCCTTATAATTTTGAGATAAAAAATGATGATAATTTACTTATCCATATCTTGTTTGAGCTGTCAAAAATCAACTTTGCAGAAATCAATTTTGATTTAATTGGCGATTTGTATGAGCATTATCTGAATGAAGATGAACGAAAAGAAAAGGGGCAATATTACACACCACATTATATAGTTGAATTTATCCTGAATCGCATCGGATTTTCAGGCACTATTAAGGATAAAATAAATAATAAAACTTTGCTTGACCCGTCGTGCGGTTCCGGGAGTTTTCTTGTTGAAGCCGCTATCCGTATCCGCAATGCGGCGCTTAACCGCGAAGCAGAGGCAAAACAAAATGTTATTGATAACCTGTTCGGGTCGGAATTGACATCTTTCGCAAGCCGACTTGCTGAACTCAATTTGATAATTCAGATATTACCACTTATAAAAAGAATTGAAACAGATGAAGAAAAAGAAATGCAATCTTTTATTGTTTGCACTGCCGATTCGTTGCTTAAAATTTATAACCACGGAGAAATTGCCGGCTCCGAAAAACAACCCGTTGAAGATGATGTTTTAATTAATCTGGTGGCAAATAAAAATGATTTTGATTTTGTGGTTGGAAATCCACCTTATGTAGGTGAAAAGGGACACAAAGACATGCTCCGTCCTCTGCAAAACCACCCATACTGGAAACATTATTACCAGGGCAAGGGCGATTACCTGTATTATTTTATTATTCTGGGATTAAGTAAATTGTCAGAAGGAGGAAAATTGGGCTTTATTACCACTCAATACTGGCTTACTGCAGATGGCGCAGCCACACTCAGAAAATATATCCTGGAACATGCAAAAATTATTGAAATAAGCGATTTTAAAGGCATCAAACTTTTTCCTGAAGCCCAA
>JACQWN010000035.1 GCA_016209245.1 Bacteroidia bacterium | reverse complement strand
TGCCCGGGAAAACTTTTGACGCTAATTCAATATTATATGAAATGCCTTTTAAATCACTATGAACAATAAAAATATGATTTGGCGCTGTCGCTATATTTGCATCAGAGCTTAATCTTTCGGATAGAATTTTATATAATGCAGCTAATGCGTAACAATTTCCATTTTTGTGTGTAAGCAAATTTAATACTTGTGAATTCGACCAATCTATTGTACTTAAAGGGTCGTTCCATGAATATTGAAATGGCAAATAATAGACGAATTCATTTTTATTTACACTATAAGTTGTGTCTGTTAAATATGTATAAATCGCCCAATTAGTTAATAGTTTCCGATATTGTTCTTTTTGTTCCGCTTTTGTATATAGAATATTGTTTTTAAATACTTGCTTATCCGCTTCGTTATTATTGTGAATTAAATTCAATATTCTTTCGGTGTGGATATCGAGTATTTTTTTATATTCTGAATAATCAATGGCATTACCCCGGTATGCGTTTTCGGTAATAAAAATCGCTCTTTCGTAATTAAGCGGTATTTTGCCTGATAACATATTTTCTAATTCCGCTTTTGCAGAATAGAAACAGGATTTTGTCAGTGAATCTTCTGTTGTTGGATTGTGGGCATGACTTGTACTTGCTGAAATAATTTGCAAAGCGAATACACATTTTAATAATAACGATGTTGTTTTCTTCATAATGCAAATATATTAAGTTTTTAATTATTGATATTTATAAACATATTTCGTTTTTCTTTTCCGCTAAAACCCTTTACTTCTTGTGCTTTTCCTCTAAATTCCTGTAAATTCATTTGCTGTTCGTAAATGCCTGCCGGTATTTCCTGGTATCCTAATGTTTTTAGCAAAAGTTCGTTTTTTTGTAATGCTTCGTACAGTTCTCTTGCCCCTTTTACTTTGTCTATGTCTTTTAAATCTTTAACGCCATTCATATAAAACAAGCGGTCTAACATGTGAGCAAGCATAGAACTACGTAATAAAATTGCCTGTAAATTATTTTGTTTCGGGAAACACTTCATTGAAGCATTAATACATTCATTTAAAAATGCACCGTCAGCAACGCCATATTTATTAAGGTAACTAATTCCGAGATTGGCGATGCAATCGCCAATAATCATTAATTTGTTTAGTGTGTCAAGATAAATTCCGCTGCGTTCGGCTTGTGGTGTAATATACATATGTTCGGAATACCAATCGTCTGAAATATTCCAATGTGAGGTCGGTTCGTAATTATGTATTTTCCCTGCATTGTCAGGATACTTAATAAAAGAATGATTAGGTGCAGTTGACAGATAAAATTTTGCTCCAAGAGCTTCGGCTTGTATTCCGTAAACAATTGGCAAACTACTGCATTGTCTTGTGCCTGTGGCAAAAGTTTTGGTTGCAAAATAATTTCTAAAATCTTTTTCTCCTTTGTAATCAATATAATCATAAGTAAATGGAAGATGCTTTTTTGGTTCTGTTATCTTGTTTGTCTGTGCTATTGTGGTGTCAACGAAGAAAATAATTGTCATAATAAAGCATAAAACTATCAACGAAGCAGGTAGGCGGGCAAGATTTAGCTTTTTTGCAAGTTTTGGTAGTGGGTCTGTTGGTGCGACTTGCATAAGTGCTAAATGTACGATGTTAGTTTTTTCTTTTTGTCTTGTCATAATTTACAGTTTATGTTTCCATTAAGTTGTTTTTTATCCTTGTGTGTAACGGATGTGTAGAATTTACCGTTCTGGGAGTTCATTTTTTCCCCCGTTTGCAGGGGAAAATAAACGATTATGAACAGGAAGGCATCCCCGAAATTATCAGAATTGTAACACCCGTAATATGTAAATGGGAGAAGACTTCAAGAATGCCACCTGTTCATTCCACCCAAAACTCCACCGTTAGATTATCAGTATCCGTAACCTGATAAAACCTGTAGTTACAAAACGACTAACTTTCTGATTATTATTATAATACTCCAAAAATACGATTACAACCGGCGCAAAAATAAATTTATAAATGAAAAAAGAAAATGTTGTGAAACATAAACTTAAATCATCTGATTACAGCCCCTTATATCACTGCCGGTTATTCTTCCTAGAACTTCAAATGTCCCATCTGGGTATTTCCGCCCGAGATCGCCTGTTTCAACGAAAGCGCATGAATTAATATTTCCAAGGTCAATTATATTTATTCCGCCGGTTTTGCCATCAGCAACATGATTATACGGGTCATTTATGTCACGTATCATAACCTTCATCCATGGCGGACACCGGAAGCAATTGCCACCTTTTGAATATGCCTGTGAAAGTAATTCAGTCATTCCGTATTCAGAATGAATACAATCAACCCCAAATCTTCCGGTTAATAACTTATGTAATTCATCTTTGGTTATTTCTTCACGGTTACCTTTCATACCGCCGGTTTCCATAACTATAGCATATCTCAGGTTAAAATTATTTTTTTCGGAAAAATCCAAGAGGGCATAACTGACCCCAAAAAGTAAAAACTTTTGTTGTTTAAGCTCCAGTTCAATAATACGTTTTTTCAGGTGTGAATGCTCATACAAATAAAAACCTCCGGCAGGGTGTCCGCTTTCATGAATTAAAGTTTTAATCATATAAACCAGAGATGAGCTTTTTTGCTCAAGATACCCTGGCAAAAGAGCTAATATGCAATAATCTTTAATATTACTATAAAAAATCTGAAAAGCAGTAAGTAAGCTTCTTTTATATAATTTAATATCAGTCAAATAATGTTTGCTTGTATCTTTTCCTTGGGTTCCGCTGCTGTAAAAGATTTTTTTTATACGGCCGGTACCGGTAATTATTTTATGTGTTTTAAAAAATGTTGCGGGGAGAAAAGGAATGCGGGTAAGTTCTGTTATCTTCCCATGATCAATTTTCCGGAGCTTAACAAATTCACGATAAACAGGATTTCCTGAAACCTGATAGTGAAATATTTTAATCGCGGTATCATAAAAGTCTTTATCATTCAGAATATTGAAAATATTGTTGTTCAAATGAAGCACCGCAGTTTAAAATTATTACTTTTCCTTCCCACGAGCCATTATCCCTTCATTTACAGCAATTGTTTGGTATCACACGTTTTGTTATCTTATTAATAAACTAATTTGTTTACCAAGTCCTATTTCAAATATCCGGTATAATGTCGAAAGTTGAATGTCACATTTGCCATTTTCTATTCTTGAAATATAACTTTTTTTTGTACCGATTTTTACTGCAAGTTGCTCTTGTGTCATTTTGGATTCTTCTCGCGATGCTTTAAGCATTTCACTTATTACAAAGTACTGCGATTTCTCTTCAAATTTATCCCTCTTCGATGTACCAATCTTTCCATATTTTATGTCAAGAAGTTCATCAAATGTTGTTGCTTTTCTTATTAACTCTTTTTTCATTGCTGTATCTCCTTTGATTTGAAATATTCTGTCATATATTTTAAAGCTAATTCAATTTCATTTTTTGGTGTCTTTTCTGTTTTCTTTTGAAATGCATTGAAAAGAACTACTATATTTTCATGGTCAAAACAACAAAATATTCTAAATATATTGTTTCCTTGTTCTACTCGTATTTCAAATAATCCTTTTGTACCTTCAATATGTTTTAAAAACTTTTCAGGCACCCTTTCTACATTTTTTATAATTGCAAAAACATAATCTATTTTTTCTTGAATTTTTTTACTCTGATTTATATAAAAATCAGGAAAATAATTTCTAAAAAAAATAATTTTTCGTCTTTCCTTCATTTTGCAAAGATAACTTAAAAGTTAATAAAATTCAAATTTTTCAGATTTTTTTAAATGGGTAGTAACTATTGAGCCAATGTAACAACAGTCATATAAATACCTTTTACAACCTCTGCCATTTTGTCAAAATCTAGTGTATCAATAGTATCTGTGTTGCAATGATAGTTAGTATTTCTGTAAAACCCTGTATCGGTTATCATTACTGCTTTATAGCCCATTTTCCAATAGTTCAGATGGTCGGAAAAATCAATACCGGGTATCCATTCCGGGGCAATCAATGTACATACTTTAATTCTAATATTTCGTTTCATATAGTGTTTTACCTTCCTTACCAGCTTTCCCTGTCCCAATTTTCCGACAATTGCTATGAAATTACCCTTATCAGGATAAAATAATCTGAGAAGATTTAATGGATATTCCTGTGAATGTTTTTGAACTGAAAAATAACCAAGCATTTCAAGGCAAATCATTTCCTTAATTTTTACTCCGGCATTTTTAAGAGATGATGCATGGATATAGCTACCCATATGTTTCGAACTGAAAAATGGCGGTTCTTCTAATGTATATGCTACTATATCAATTCTGTACTTTAATGCTGATTGATTTTCAGCGAGAAGGCGGGCTATTTCAAGCAATCCGGCAACTCCTGAAGCATTATCATCAGCGCCTGGCTGATTGCCGCAAACATCATAATGAGCCCCGATAATAATTCTCACACCATAGTCCGGACCAAATGAAGCAATGATGTTTTTGTACTCTATGCTGTCAACATAAAATTTTTGGTATTCAACTCTGTCAGTTACTTTACGAAATTCTTTGAATATATATTCAGCAGCGCTGTTGAGTGAACCGATATTTGAATAATTCCGGGCAGGTGATATTGAGGTTAAATAGTTAATATCCTTAAATAACCGTTCTTTATTAATAGTAATCATTGAATCACTTTTTTCGGCGTTTAAAGTTATAGGGGCCAAAAAATTTAATATTATAAAAAATAATCTGTACAATCTGTGGCTTTTTTAAGTTACTAAATAAATAACGAAAGATATATAAAAATTGTAAATTTGCAAAAAAATAATAAATCCTCAAAACATGCAATTCAGTGAAGTCATCGGTCAGCAAAAAATTAAAGAGCGATTAATCCGGTCGGTTACAGACGGAAGAATTTCCCATGCACAATTATTTCTTGGGTCCGAAGGTTCAGGAAATTTGTCGCTTTCACTTGCCTTTGCTCAGTATATTACTTGTCTTGATCGTAATGACCATGACTCCTGTGGTGTCTGTCCTTCTTGTTTGAAGTATAAAAAACTTATTCATCCTGATTTACATTTCGTTTTTCCTGTAGTAAAGACAAAAAACAATGATAACCCGGTAAGCGACCACTACATTAAAGAATGGAGAGAAATATTGCTCGAAAATCCTTATCTGAACCTTAAACAATGGCTTGAGAAGCTCGATTCTGAAAATCTTCAGGGGAGCATTTATAAAAATGAAAGTAGTGAGATTCTCAGGAAATTGAATTTAAAAACATATGAATCGGAATTTAAAGTAATGATTATCTGGATGCCTGAGAAAATGCAACCTACAACATCAAATAAGCTTCTTAAAATACTTGAAGAACCGCCACCAAAAACACTGTTTATATTGGTTTCAGAAAATACGAGCCAGATATTGCCTACCATTCTTTCAAGAACTCAATTAGTAAAAATTCCTAAAATTGATTTTGATTCATTGTACAATAAAATCAAAGATTTATACAATCTTTCCGTTCAAGAGCTCAATGATATTGTCCGGCTTGCCGACGGAAATTATCTGAAAGCGAATGAAATAATCAGGGAATCAGAAGAAAGTGAATTTAATTTTAAAATGTTTATTGACTTAATGCGTTCGTGCTATGGCCGTGAAATTTTAAAAATAATAGCATGGGTCGAAATAATTGCCGAACAAGGAAGAGAAAAACAAAAAAATTTTCTTGAATATTCACTCCGGCTAATACGTGAAAACTTTATACTCAACACGGGACAAGAAAAAATTACTCTTCTTTCTGAAAAAGAAGCATCATTTTCTCAAAAATTTTCACTATTTATCAATTCTAAAAATGTTATACAAATTTCTGAAGAGCTTAATAAAGCTTATTTTCATATCGAACGGAACGGTTATGATAAAATTATTTTGCTCGATATGGCATTAAAAATGGTGAAATTATTAAAAAAATAAATTTATATTTATTATCTTTGTTCCCTCTATATTAACTTAATCTAAAGAGATGAATAGTTGTTCAAGAAATTATCATATACGGGAGGAAAGCGGCTATCTTGTTTGCAAAGATAAAGGATGTCATAAGCTGAATGTTTTCGACTGGATGAAGGATTTGCCGGAAACCAAAAGTATTACGGATATTGTAGAAGTCCGGTTCAAGAATACTAGAAAAGGATATTACCGGAATATTAACCGGATACAATTAAAAACAGGCGATATAGTCGCTGTTGAAGCCGCACCTGGCCATGATATTGGAATTATCACCACTACCGGTGCATTAGTAGTGCATCAGCTTAAAAAGAGCGGAATCGAATCGTCGGCAAACGAATTTAAAAAGATATACAGGAAGGCGAAACCCGCCGATATAGAAAAATGGAAAGAAGCGATGTCGCATGAATATAGCACAATGCTCAGGGCAAGGCAAATTGCAAATAGTCTGAATCTTGAGATGAAAATTGGCGATGTAGAATATCAGGGCGATAAAACCAAAGCGATATTTTATTACATTGCAGATGAAAGGGTTGATTTCAGAGAACTTATTAAACTATTAGCCGAAGAATTTGATGTCAGGATTGAAATGCGCCAGATTGGAGCAAGACAGGAAGCGGGCAGAATAGGAGGCATTGGCTCCTGTGGAAGAGAAATTTGCTGTTCAACTCATATATCAAATTTTATTTCAGTTTCAACAAATGCCGCCCGTTATCAGGAACTATCATTAAATCCTCAAAAACTGGCAGGACAATGCAGCAAACTTAAATGCTGCTTAAACTTTGAGCTTGACAGTTATTTAGATGCCCGCCAGAGCTTTCCCGATACCTCTATACCTCTCGAAACTACAAAAGGCACACTTTTTCATCAAAAGACTGATATTTATAAACGAATTTTCTGGTATTCGTTCGAAAAAGAAACCGCTATTAACCTTATTCCTATTCCTGTTGAAAGAGTTCTCGAAATTATTGAGATGAATAAAAATGGTATAAAAACCGACCAGTTCATTCCCGAAACTATTAGCGGTGATAGTGATGAATTGAGCTATACAAATGCCGCCGGACAGGAAAGTGTAACCCGGTTCGACGATAAAAAAAAATACAGACCGAATATTTCACGCAAAGACGCCGCTCCGTCGCTAAAGCTAAAGAGCGTCAGAGACAAGAACGCAAAGGATTAGTTTCTGGCAATTAATAAGTAAGAGATGACATCTTTTGTTATAAGCAGGATAATTTGCATGTGTAGTAAAAAGATGTCATCTTTACTCATACAATATGATTATCAATAAAATAAATATTTCAACCCTTAATTTACATTGCTTATTTTTTTTTCTGCTTGTCATTTTATTAAGCTGCCAACAAAAAATAATTTTTAAAGAAAGAAGAGAAATTTTAGATGGTACTTGGAATACTGAAAATAAACAACTGTTTATTACGGAAATTACCGATACACTTTCACCATGTAATGTTTACTTTTATTTTACCCATACTGATAATTACCAGTTCTCAAATATTTGGCTGTTTTTAACAATAACCAATCCGCAAAATTATCATATTAAAGATACTGTTGAATTTTCTCTTGTTGACGATTATGGAAAATGGGAGGGTATTCAGTATGGAACCCTTATAATTCACGCCTTTCCATTGAAATCAAATGTTGTTTTTCCGAAATACGGAAAATACGAGCTTAAGTTTGAACAAGCAATGCGCAAAACCGAGCTTCCCGAAGTAAGAGAAATAGGAATAATGATTGAAAAATTATAGAATTTTGGAATGTATGGACGTTGCATGCAACATCCCTACTCAATAAATTTATAATAATGGGAAAAAACAAATTACAGCGGTTTGCCGAGATGGCTGCATTTGACAATGTTTTCCAACCCCGGTTTGACGAAATTTATGAAAAATCATTCAGATTCAGGGGAAAATGGAATTCAGAATATTTCAGAAAGCTGAATCCAATAGTCCTGGAGCTTGGTTGCGGGAAAGGCGAATATACTGTGAATCTTGCAAAACGCTTCCCTGAAAAAAACTATATTGGCGTTGATATTAAAGGAGCAAGAATCTGGAAGGGAGCAAAATATGCTCTTGAAAACAAAATTCAAAATGTTGCATTTATCAGAACAAAAATTGAATTTATTAATTCATTTTTTGCAAATGATGAAATAAGTGAAATATGGCTTACTTTTCCCGACCCGCAAGAGAAAAAAAAACGTGCTGAAAAACGACTGACTTCACCCCGCTTTTTAAATTATTACCGGCAACTCTTACACGACAATGGAGTAATACACCTTAAGACCGATAATACTGTTTTATTTCAATACACACTCGCTCTTATCCGGGAAAATAATCTTGAAATAATTGCTGCTACCGATAATCTGTACAATACAGGTTTTGCAGATAATATCTTATCAATAAAGACATTTTATGAAGAGCAATTTCTGAAGCAAGGGAAAAATATTGCATATATTTGTTTTAAATTATGAGACCACTGTAAAAAGTATTTTCGCCACAGATTACACAGATTAACACTGAAATATATTATTGATAATCAACATATTAATTTTAAATCTGTGAAATCTGTGGTAATTCTTTTATAACGGGGTTTTTGGAGGGGACTTAATTATTATTTTAAAAAAAGATAAAATTATGAAAGCATTTTTATTAGACAGAATTTACGATCTTACTAAAGAGACAATTTCATTGAAACCGGCAGAAATACCTGTTCCTGTACTATCCGACAATGAGATTCTTGTCAAAGTAAAAGCTTCGGGTGTTTGTCACACCGAGCTTGATGAAATTTCAGGAAGAACCCCCCCGGCGTTTTTCCCAATAATATTAGGACATCAGGTCGTTGGAGAAATTGATGCTATTAATAGTGTAAAACCAAAATTTTCCCTTGGCGACAGAGTTGGTATTGCATGGATTTTTTCTACTTGCGGTAAATGTAATTTTTGCTTATCAGGAAGGGAAAATCTTTGTGAACATTATACTGCCACAGGACGTGACGCTCACGGCGGATATGCGGAATATATAAAAATTTCTCATGATTTTGCATATAAAATACCTGATTCATTTTCCGATGCCCAAGCTGCACCTTTATTGTGTGCCGGGGCAATCGGCTTCCGGTCTTTGATGCTTACAGGTCTGCTTGACGGGCAAAATTTAGGCCTGACAGGGTTCGGTGCATCAGCGCATCTTGTTCTGAAGCTGGCATTGAATCTCTATCCTAATTCAAAGATATATGTTTTTGCCCGTTTTCCAGAAGAACGTAAATTCGCATTAGAGCTCGGCGCTTGCTGGGCGGGAGATACTACCGATTCGGTCCCTGTCCGGCTTGACGCAATAATTGATACTACACCTGCATGGAAGCCCGTAGTTGAAGCATGTGCAAATCTCATCCCAGGCGGAAGGCTTGTAATTAATGCTATCCGAAAAGAAAGTTTTGATCAGGATTATCTGAAAAATCTGAATTATGAAAAACATTTATGGCTTGAAAAAGAAATTAAAAGTGTTGCTAATGTTACACGTAAAGATGTTATTGAATTTATTAAGCTGGCCGAAAAATACAATATAAAGCCAGATATCGAGCAATATAGATTCGGTGATGTAAATGCGGCACTGAATGACCTATTACATAAGAAAAAGAAAGGTGCGAAGGTCTTATTGTTATAATATATAACCATTTTTGATTGTTATACTCAATACGGTCATAAATTATCATTCAGTTATTGACCCCATCGAAGTACGAAAAAAAACCTGTGGTGAGCCTGTCGAACTATACGAACTTACGAACTACGAAGGTGTTCGTACTTCGTAGGTTCGTAAAAGATTCGTACTTCGGTGGAATAATAAAAGCTCAATATGATACCGTGTTCAGTATAAATGGTTTCGAATTATTTCGATTATTTCTGCGACAGTTATTCTATGCGAAGGTAGTGTACTACTTTCTATATGTTTATGATGTGGAAAAGTTGCAATATTTTTCCAATGTGGTTTATTATCCCATCTCATAATTAGTTTACCATCTTTTTTTTGCCAATGGTAAGAATACTTTTCTTTACCCAAGCTATTTAGTTCTGAAATATAAAAAATTGACCCGTCTATAACCTTTGCTTCGATTTTGACAAATTTTACAGTTTCTTCATCTATTAATTCAATAATATCAATCGAAGTAAAAAGTCCTGAATTTTTAAGAGATTGTATTATTCCAAACATTTTTTGAAGTGTCTATATTTTTCTTTCCATTCCTTATATCCTAGCATGTATGCTTCCCATAATATCAAATCATCCCATTCTGAAAAATTTTCATGCTTGGAATCATTTAATTTTTTCTTAAAAGAACTAAATTTCATTTTGTACTTTTCTTCTAAAAATTTACATTGGGTTTGATAATATATCATTTTCGCCGTTACTTTGTTGAAAAGCATATCAAGAATTTCTTTTTCGCGGATAAAATCTGCTATATTAAAGGGTACATGAATACGGATTTCTTTTAAGTTTATCTCTTTCATATAATAATCTTTAGAAATTTAACATTACAAATATATAATATTTTGGCGATTATCCATTTCATATGAATTACAATTAATTTTTGCAATAAAACTTTTCAGGCAAATTTTTTTTGTAATATACAATAATCTATTTAATGTTTTTGCAAAAATCGCAATAAATTCAACTTTTCATTTATGAATAATGTAATTTATATTGCAAAAAATAAAAAAATTTGAAAATACCCCTTAAAAGTCCGTTTTTATTCGCCTTGCTCCTGATGTAATTTTACCACCATAAACTTTAAAATTTACAACTATGAAAACACAATCTATCAATTGCATCAGGTTTCTTCTGATTGGATCTTTTGTTTTTTATATCCAATCGGCAAGCCCGCAGAACAAAGAAAGCATCGCTGTTCTGAGCTTTGAAACAAAGGGCATCACCTACGAACCGGTTTCTGTCACCGACATGGTCAGGCGGGAACTTGAAAAAACTCAAAAATATGAGGTGTTGGATAAATATGATATGACCGACATTCTCAGTAAGAACAATATAAAAGTTGAGACATGCTTTGGGAAAAACTGCCTGGTTGAAA
Organism: Bacteroidia bacterium; assembly: GCA_016209245.1. Lineage (GTDB taxonomy): Bacteria > Bacteroidota > Bacteroidia > Bacteroidales > BM523 > JACQWN01. The sequence goes on along the minus strand of JACQWN010000035.1, from coordinate 1,007 downwards.
CTGGAAAATTGTTAAAAGCCGATAAAGTATTGACAGGCGGCATCGAAAGATTCGGGGAAAAGCTCATTATTGCCCTTAGAATAATTAATGTTCACAGCGAAAATATCGAAAAAGCCACAGTAGTTGAATTTATCAATCAGCAACCTTACCTGCAGACAATGCTCACAATTTCGATTAATGATTTGCTGGGCATTCCTAATGAAAAAAATTTGGTTGATATGTTGATTAATTATGATCAACCATTAAGCAGCCCGAAAACAAAGGTAAAGTTAAACGGCCCGAGAATGGGAATTTCGTGGACATCTGGTAAAACGGGAGAACGTTTAATCGCTTCAAAGAATCATGGCGGATATAATATGTTCCCCGTTACTTCAATGTTCGGTTACCAGCACGAAGCGCAGTATTTAAGTGCGGGCGATTTTCAGGCATTGATTGAATTTATAGGAACTATCAACGGACTGGAATCGGGAATGATAATCCCTGCTATAACGTTTCTTAATGGTTTCCGTTTTAATAAATATGGTTATGAATTCGGCTTTGGGCCAAACTTCAGGGTAATTCAAACTGCAAAAGGATATTACGACGAGAACGGAAACTGGCGTCTTTCAACTGAAATGCCTGAAGGAGCCAATTATAATACTGATGAGGCGCTCGATTCACGCGGAGATTTGAGATTATCAACAAGTCTGATTATTGCAGCCGGAAAAACATTCAAGTCCGGATACCTGAATATTCCTGTAAATATATATGTTTCACCCCGTAAAGACGGAACAGTAGTTGGTGCAACTTTTGGGTTCAATATTGCAAAGCAACCGAAGCTATAATTATACCTATGAAAAGGCGCTTATTTACATACATAACAGATTTAAGAAACCTGTTATGTCTAAGTTTGATGATTTGCTCAAATGCAAGCGATATAAATGCCCAGTTGTCAATTGTGCTGAAAAACGGACAGAAGATTAAAAAAGCCCAATTGCATGAAATAAAATCCGAATGGGTTGTTTATG
>JACQWN010000570.1 GCA_016209245.1 Bacteroidia bacterium | reverse complement strand
TTCTCCTTCTGTAATGATATAATAACTCTGATTAGCGCTTGAAATTAATATTTTGTTATGAGCTTTATCAATACAGCATAAAGTAAGCACCATACCATCGTCATGGCTGGTTTCGATATTATAATTTATATTCTGGCCAAGGGCATTTGTAACTCCTTCATTCATCCTTGAGAGAATTTCTGCAGGTTCGAATATTTTATCTTTGACGATAATATCGTTCAGCAATGTACATCCAATCATGCTCATAAAAGCCCCGGGGACGCCATGACCTGTGCAATCGGCTGCTGCAATAAAAATTTTATCTTCCTGCACTGAAAACCAGTAAAAATCACCACTGACAATATCACGTGGTCTGAAAAATATAAAACATTCTGGAATATGCTTGTTTATTAAATGTTGTGAAGGAAGCATAGCATCTTGAATAAGCTTTGCATAATTGATGCTATCGGTTATCTGGGTATTCTTTCTTATAATTTCCGTTTCGGCCTGCTTAAGTTTGGTAATATCGGTATCAATTGCAACAAGCTTGGTCAGGCAGCCACTATCGTCGGTTATCGGTGTGAGGACTGTCTGCACCCATATCGTATTGCCCGATTTTGTCTCGGAGGGCAAGATATAAACCACCGATTTTTTCAGTTCCATACATTCGGCGATAACCTCTTTGATTTTCGGATTAGCGCTCGTGTCGAGAATGTGTTTTCCTTTTATCCGTATAAATTCTTCCAGCGTATAACCAAACAGCCGTGTAAATCCGTCGTTTACCCATTCGATATTCCCGTCCATGTCGTGGATTACAACGGAATTATCGGTTTTGCTTGCAACAATAGAAAGTTTTTCGAGTTCTTGGTTCACTGCGGTCAGTTGTTCGTTTATTGTCGTAATTTCTTCGTTCATTGTGCGCAGTTCTTCCGCCTGAGTTAGTATTTCTTCTTTTTGCTGCATGATTTCTACGTTTTGATGGGCAAGCAACAGGTTTGCTCTTTTCTTCTGCATCAACAGGCGAAACAGGAATATTGAAAAGATAACTACAAAAAATAAACCACCGACTACAAACCCGATAATAATACGTTGTTTTTTGTTTTCTGCTTCCTTTTTTCCCAGGTTAGCCGTTTGTAGTTCCTTTTCCTTGTTCAGTTTTTCGATTTCGAGTTGTTTTTTTTCAGTTTGGTATTTGGTATCCATCTCGGTAATGGCTTTGGTCTTTTCTTCTTTAAACATGCTATCCTTGGTTGCAATATATATTTCAGCATATTCCATTGCTTTTTTAAAATTACCGAGTTTATTATAAGCTTTCATAAGGGCAGAAGCGGCATCGTTTTCCATAGGCATGGCTTTAATTTCCCTGGCTAATTCAATAGCTCTAATTCCATACTCAAGGGCAGTTTTCAAATAATTCAATTTTTGGTTTTCGCTTAAAGCAGCCGAATCGGCAAGTGTGTAATTGAGTATAGCAATGTTAACATAAGATGTTGCTATCCCGTTTTTGTCCTGTAATGCTTCTTTAATTTTTAAAGATTTCAGATAATATTCAATAGCCTGAGCGTAGCTGCCCTGGTCAGAGTGAACGCTGCCGATATTGTTGTAACAGGCAGACATTCCTTTTTTGTCCTGTAATTCTTCATTAATTTTTAAAGATTTAAGATAATATTCAATAGCTTGAGCGTACTTGTCCGCCCTGACCTTTGGGTCAGAGGAGGAGCTGCCCTGGTAATTGTGCACGTTACCGATATTGGTGTAACATGCAGACATTCCTTTTTTGTCCTGTAATTCTTCTGTAATTTTTAAAGACTTTAGATAATATTCAATAGCCTGAGCGTAGCTGCCCTGGTCAGAGTGAACGAGGCCGATATTATTGTAACACTGAGCCATTCCTTTTTTGTCCTGTAATTCTTCTTTAATTTTTAAAGATTTCAGATAATATTCAATAGCCTGAGCGTAGCTGCCCTGTTCATAGTGAACGTTGCCGATGTTGTTGTAACACTGAGCTATTCCTTTTTTGTCCTGTAATTTTTCTGTAATTTTTAAAGATTTAAAATAATATTCAATAGCCTGAGCGTAGCTGCCCTGCAAAGAGTGAACGATGCCGATATTCATGTAACATAAAGACATTCCTTTTTTGTCCTGTAATTCTTCTGTAATTTTTAAAGATTTCAGATAATATTCAATAGCCTGAGCGTAGCTGCCTTGGTAATAGTGAATGTTGCCGATATTGATGTAACACAGAGGCATTCCTTTTTTGTCCTATAATTCTTCTATAATTTTTAAAGATTTCAGATAATATTCTATGGCTTGAGCGTAACTGCCTTGGTCAGAATGAATAAAGCCGATATAACGCAGGGAAGTAGCTTTAAGTAAGGCAAAGGCGCTCACAGTTTGAGCTGGGGCGGATGAGCCTATGGTGGCTTTGTCTGCCAGTTCAACAGCTTTATGGTAGTAATAGAGCGCAGTATCGGGCTTTTCGTACTCATACGCATCCCCGATATCAAGGTAAAATTTAATTCGTATGGTGTCGTGTTTTGCATTCTTATACTCGTTCCAGAGGGAGTCGAGTTTGGGATTTTGGGCGAATAGTAATAAGTTTACTATTGTAAATATTATAGTTAATCCTGTTTTTATAGTTCGGTTAAGCTCACTACTTGTTTTTTGATTTTTCATTGATTCATTTTCTAAATTAGATTTTTAGTAAAAATACTAAAATACAGGACAAAAAAGAGTAAGTTCTCAATACTTGCAGGTATTATTTGAACAATAGAACATTTGAACATTTGAATAACGAATGTCGAAATAAAAAATAACACAGTCGCATCGGGGATTTTACTTCGTTATTCTTCATTCGTTGTTCTATTATTCGATTGTTCAAAAACTATATTTATCTGTGGATATTGAGAAGTTACAAAAAAGATAATAAAAAATTTTATGATTATATTAACTATATTTTAATACCCATAATAGTCATATCATCGGTTTGTTCATAAGGATGTCCTGTTTTAGGATTGACGCAGGATTTCCATTCTTCAATAGTCTGATCAAGTATTTTTTTCTGTTCTGCCATTGGTTTATCACAAATTGATAAAAGAATTTCTTTGAATTTTACGGTTTTGAATTTTGTAACCGTTCACGGTATTTAAATGATTGATTATAAACTAAATATAGATTGAAAAATAGAAAATTAAGCCACAGATTACACAGATTTTCACAAATTATTTTTTAATTGAATTTGTTAAATATCTGGTAATCAATCAAATCGACATGAATAATATATTTTTAACCCCGTGAACGGTTACTGAATTTTTTACCCTTTTCGCCTCCAAACTGGTCAATATAACCATCGGAAAACAGATACAGTGTGTCGCCTTTCTGAACAGTAATAATATTATTTGTGAAATCATCCATCTTGGAATAAATGCCGATAGGCATATTATCCCCTTTAATTTCGATTAACCGACCCGCAAGGTCGCCTTGTTCAGTGCCGGAAGTTATGCTATGGCGGTTGCTTTTATTAATGTGACCTTGCGGGTCAGATGAAATTATAAATAAAGGATTATTTG
>JACQWN010000569.1:8448-9657 GCA_016209245.1 Bacteroidia bacterium | reverse complement strand
ACCAACAATACGATTTCCAATAACGCTGCAAACAACGGAGGAGCCTTGGGTTGCCAATATAATTCTGACCCTATATTATATAATTCTATTCTGTGGGGCAATACTGCAACTGTCAGTGGCCCACAGGTTTTTCTGAACGATGAAGACAGCGACCCAAACTTTTATTACTGCAATGTGCAGGACGGAACTGCTGCATTCGGTCTTAACAACTGCTTCTACACCGGCATTTATGAGAATAATATCGAAGCAGACCCTTTGTTTGTTGCACCTTCTGCCGGCAGCGGCACGGGCTATGATGGAGTCAGCGCTGATTGGTCATTGCAAGCAGGTTCACCTTGTATAGATGCAGGCACGCCGGATACGACAGGGCTTAATTTACCTGCTACCGATATAGCTGGTAATCCACGTATAATAAATGGTCGCATTGATATAGGAGCGTATGAATATTTCATTGTTTCTATTAGCGAAAACCTGACAGGTTTCCAAAAACTGTTTGGCTTGACAGTTTATCCAAATCCAGCAAATGCTCAAATCACCGTAGAAACGTTGCATGCAACATCTCTACGGGATGCAACCGTCTCCATCTACGATATGCAGGGACAGGTCGTGGAAAATTTTAATATATCCGTGACAAAGACAAGTCTGAATATATCAAAGTTATCACCCGGGGTTTATGCAATGAAGATAAGAACAGACGATGAAATTGTTATAAAGAAGTTTATTAAACAATAAAAATCCGGTTAAAAAATGTAATTTTGTAAAATGAATTTACAATAAATATTTTGACTATTTTTGTAACGATATGAAAGAAAAAATTCCAAAAATATATTTAGACACTTCTGTAATAGGGGGTTACTACGATGCTGACTTTGAGGAAGACACTCAAATTTTGTTTGAGAAAATTAAGCTTGGACAATTTCAATTTGAGATCAGACGACTTAAGCTTGCGAAATAAATGCATTGAATACAACTGCTTTTATAATGGTAAAATCTGCATTATGTGTAATAATATTATATCATCTAATTATTTACTAAATTTAAAACTATGAAAAATACTATTAAAGTAATTTTATTATCTGCCGTATTGGCTATCGGATTTAATAAAACTACCGCACAGGAAGTAAGCTTCTATGCCGATATTTATGAAGGATGCGCACCGCTTACAGTAAATTTTACAAATACAAGCACAGTGGGTGCCGGTTATATCTG
>JACQWN010000569.1:0-8422 GCA_016209245.1 Bacteroidia bacterium | reverse complement strand
GTTATATCTGGAGCATTAATGATTCAGCATTTCTGAGTTTTAATGCGGTTTATAACTTTGAACATCCGGGTTCATATCAAATTTATTTAGTAGCTGTTGATAGTCTTGGGAATATTATTGATATGGATATTCAATATATTTCAGTTAATGGTATTTTTTTCAATATTTTTCCTGATTTTTACGCTTGTCCGGGCGATAAAGTTACATTTCAAGCCGTTGGCGATTTATACTGGCTGGAATGGGACTTGGGTAATGGACATTATAACGATGAAAACTGGAACATTTCCCAAGTATATAACCAAGAAGGTGAATATAATGTAATTTTGACAGGTGAAAGCAGTTGCGGTATTGATACAATAGAACAAACCCTGTTCATAACCAATTCTGCAGTACCTCCCGTTGAAGCTTCTGTTGGTTATTCAAATGATTATAATTGTGCCGGTGATGAAATATATTTTCAAAGCCGCTATAATGCTTATTCTTATGTATGGAATTTTGATGATGGCGGCATTTCCGCTGAGCAGGATCCGATGCATATTTTCAATACAAATGGAACTAAAGTAGTGACATTGACAGTTACAAACATCTGCGGTAATTCAGCTACCGATTCAATAATCATTTATATAAAACCTGATGTTGAAGCCACAGCAAATTTTGTCGTATGGCCTGAACCCGCCTGCCCGGGTGAAGTCGTCGCTTTCAATGCATTTGGTACCGGCGATTTTATTTGGGATTTTGGCGATGACGGAACAGGTTATAATAAATATCCTAAACATTTATATGCCGATACCGGAACATACATGGTTACACTGTTTGTTACAAACGGCTGTGGTAATTCAGATACAGCTTCGCAGGAAATATATATTCAAACGAATCCTGATGATACGCCTTTTGCAGATATTTATTTCGCTTTTGGCGATTATTGGGATAACGACACGGTTACAATTTGCACAAGCGAGGAAATAGAAATAAGAAATTATTCATGGGATGATAATAATCTGAAGTTCCGATGGGAAATGGGCGACGGCACTGTTTACCATACAAAAAATGTATTTCATTCCTATAGTACCTCCGGTTTATATGAAGTGAAGCTTATAGCTATAAATAACTGCATGGGGCGTGATACCGCTATTAAATGGGTGAATGTTGATACGGAAGCGCTTCCAAATGTAGGATTAGCCGTTCTTCCCGACATAATTTGCCCCGGTGAAAAAGTATATTTTATAGATGAAGACAACTATATAACAATGACTACATATACTTATTCAATATGGTTTGGCGACGGTGATTCATTATTGAACCAGACCACTTATAATGAACCTTACCTCCCCGTTATTTCTCATGTATATTCTCAGACAGGAACATACTCTTATGTATTTACAGCCACAAATTTATGCGGAAATTCCAAGACAAATTCCGGAACTGTTACCGTGCATACTGATCCCGGGCAGGAAGCTGTGTATTATATTGAAAATTCGACAGAAAGTGGAAGTGAATATGATATTGACCGGAGAGGTTGTCCGGGAGATTCGGTTTATTTTATTATTGCCGGCGGTATGTCGTATGTCTGGTACTTTGGCGATGGAGCTTCCGACACAAATCAGCTCCCTGTACATGTGTATGCCGATACCGGCAGCTATGATGCTTATGTCGTCGCTACAAACGGTTGTGGCAGAATAGATACGGTCTACACTGTCGTTTCCATTTCCGATACCGTTAAACCTGAAATCTGGTTTGATATTAGCGATGATTTTGTCTGCGCCGGCGATACCGTGCGTTTCTTTTATCCTGATTATGATTACTTGAGTTCATCCCTGACATTTTTCTGGGATTTTGGCGATAGCATCACCTCCGCCTTAAAAAACCCTTACCATATATATTCTTCGGGAAGTGATTACTTCGTTAAGCTTGTAATTACAAATGGTTGCGGAAGCGATTCATTATTCAGAAAAGTCACAGTCAATAACCCGAAAGTCGAATTTTATGCTGACCAAAACGGCGTTTCTCTTTCGACTCCTATCTATTTTATAAATCTGACAGATGGTGGCTCCAATTTTTTGTGGGATTTCGGCGATGGTACGACAAGCACTCAAATGAATCCTGTACATACATACAACTGGTACGGAATATATGATGTTTCCCTTTCGGCTACAAGTAATTCAGGTTGTACAACCACGCTTACTAAAGAGGATTATATTTTTATCCATAATGTCACGGTAGCACAGGCAATAGTTCAGGATGCAAAATGTCCCGGTGAAAATTCCGGAACAATTGACATAGCAGTGACCGGAGGTATTCCTCCTTACCAGTTTCTTTGGAACGATGGGAATACACACCAGGACAGGCATAATTTATCTGCAGGTACTTATCATTTAACAATTACAGACCAGCAGGAGATTTCTATTTCTCAAACTTTTACAGTAAATGAGCCGGATGAAATAATAGTTGAAGAATATATCGAAAATGAACTCTGTGGTAATGATGGTGCAATTTATCTTGATATTACCGGAGGCACACCTCCATATACAATATTATGGTCGAACGGAGAGACAGCTATGGAACTCGAAAATCTTAAAGGAGGCGTCTATTTCGTTACTATCAGCGATGCTAATAATTGTGATGTTGATATAAATGTTGAGACGCAGCAATACATGATTTCAGCTATGCAGGATACATTAAGCCTGATGGCGTTAGCATCAGCCTATGCACAGTGTGAATCAGCCGACGGTATAGCGCATGTTGATATTACAGGTGGTTCCGGAAATTATTTTATTGCATGGGATGATGAGCTTATGCAGACCAACGATACGGCTTACAATCTCGAAGCCGGTATATATATTGTTTTTGTATCGGATATAATTACCGGTTGCTGGGATTCTGCTTTCGTCGCTATTCAAAATATTGCAGGGCCTACGGTAAATTATTTCTACGGCACTCCGGCAACATGCTTCGATGGTAATGATGGCACTGCAATTGTTTCAGCCAGCGGAACAGAACCCCTTGCTTATGAATGGAGCACCGAGCCGATCCAAACCACCTCCACTGCCACCGGCCTGAGTGCAGGTACATATTTCTTTACCGTCACCGATGATAATGGTTGTCTTAAAGCACATTATGTCATTGTTAATGAACCCGGAGAAACAAAAATCAAATTTGAATATAACAATCCGTATTGTTTCGGTGATTACACTGGAAATATTCATGCAATTCTTGTTAATCCAATGCAAAACAGAACCTATACATACCTTTGGTCAAACGGAGAATATGATTCAATCAATATTAACAGAAATGCAGGAACATACACCGTTACAGTGACTGATAATTTAGGATGTTCTGTCACAGGTTCTGTCACTCTCGTTAATCCACCCAAGATGCAGTTAAACGTTTTTGAATCGGACATCACTTTCTATACTGCAGAAGATGGTGTGATTGACATTACTGTTATTAATGGACATCCTCCTTTCAATTCAATCTGGTCGGATGGTGAAACCACACAAGACAGAATAGGTCTGATTGCAGGAACCTATTCGACAACGGTTACCGATGCATTCAATTGTACAGATTTTGCAGATATTACATTAACTGAACCTGGGCCAATTGATGTTACTATTCAGTCCGGTGGGCCTACTACATTTTGTTATGGAGGCTCTGTGGTTTTGGATGCCGGACCGGGATATTTGTATTATTATTGGAATACCGGTGAAACCACGCAAACAATCATTGCCGATTCAAATATGACATATTATATAGTAGTTGTCAATGATACAAGCTATGGAGAAGATTCAATGCAGGTCAATGTTATCAAACCCTATAACGGACAAGAGCTTTGTCTTGTTACAGTAGATACCACTACAGGAAAAAATTTGATTGTGTGGGAAAAGACCGAGGGCTTGGGTATTGTTTCTTTTAATCTTTATAAAGAAACTACTTTTGCCGGACAATATGAGCTGCTTGCAAATATTCCTTTCGATAGTGTGACTATATTTACCGATTCCGCTTCAAATCCTGCTCAAAAATCAGACAGGTATAAAATATCTGTGATTGATACTTGTGATAACGAATCCCCTTTGAGCGAACCGCATAAAACCATGCATTTAACGGTAAGCACAGGTATTGGCGTATATAACCTGATTTGGGAAAACTACGAAGGATTCAGCTTTGGCTCGTATTATATTTACCGTGGTACAACCCAATACAACCTGCTTCCAATAAATGCTATTCAGAGCACTCTCACAACTTATACCGACTATCAGCCCATTGGACTATATTATTACCAAATTGCCGTTGTAAAAGGAGATACTTGTTTGAATACCTCTCTGAAAGCCCAGGGTGGTCCCTATGCACAGTCATTTTCAAATCTCGATGATAATGGAATTGATACGACTTATATTCATGAAGAATCTTTAAGATTAACAGGGTTATCTGTTTATCCTAATCCATTTAATGATAAAACCTTTATTAAGTTCAGCAACCCGAATCATAGCCGTTACACTCTCATTATTACTGATGTAACCGGAAAAACAGTGTTTGTAAAAGAAAATATTACAACGGAAAAGATTGAATTTTCAAGAGCCGGTTTATCGGATGGGTTTTACATGATTGAACTGTTTGGGGAGAGGAATTTAAAGGGGAAATTAGTAATCCGTTAATATTGAGTAAAATACTCTTTCTTAATAAGTCCTTTTACGGTATCAACAAGATATCCGCCAGTTTCTAAAGCCACTTCACCCAAGAGAGATGGGTCTGTTTTTTTTCCAAAAATTACATTTGTCCCTATTTCAGTAATATTACCATTATTATCTTCAATTTGTAAAATTGCAATACCAAAATATCTTTTTATCACTCCCCCATTGGCAAGAGTAATTTTTATAGGGCCTTTTTTTCTTATACCTGCTTTTTGCAAAATATCGGTTGGTAAAGTTGATAAGGTTGCACCAGTATCCACAATACATTCAATTGGACTTGAAATATCTTTATCTTGGGACGAAATATTTAATACCCGAACCCTTGCTTTAATCTCTAACATAATTTATTTGTCTTATTTTACAAATATATAATAGTTTTAGAAATTATACAAAAAAATTTGGCAACTATTTAGGTTAATGTTATTTCATACGTATATTATCCCAACGAAGTACGAATTTATTACGAACTTACGAATTACGAATTTGCCAGCCACGATCCCTTACGTAATTCGTAAATTCGTATTTTTTTTCGTACTTCGGTGGAATAATAACGTTTATACCTAAATAGTTACAAAATTTGAATATATATGTTAATATGCAGTAATTCAAATCAACCCATCATAAACTGATGCATACCTTTACTTGCTGTTCTGCCGTCACCCATGGCCAGAATTACTGTTGCAGCGCCTCTGACAATATCTCCGCCTGCAAAAACTGATTTTAAGGAAGTTTGTCCGGTAACAGGGTCAATGCTAACACCGCCGTTTTTGCTTTGTTGTAAGCCCGGTGTGGTTGAAGGTATTAATGGATTCGCCAAGTTTCATACGTACACATTCTACTTCATTTACCTAATTGTTTTTATCACCAATAAAAGCGCATGGATTTGAAAGAAATTGAAATATTACTCCTTCTTCTTCAGCGTGATGTATTTCTTCTAACCGAGCAGGCAATTCGGTTCTTGAACGTCTGTAAACGATAATTGATTTCTCGGCGCCAAGCCGTAATGCAGTTCTGGCACAATCCATCGCAACATTACCACCGCCGACAGTAGCTACACGCTTCCCTTTGATAACAGGAGTTTTGTACTTAGGAAACAAATATGCTTTCATAAGATTTGAACGTGTCAGATATTCATTTGCAGAGTAAACGCCGTTAAGATTTTCGCCGGGCACCTCAAGAAACCATGGTAAACCGGCGCCGGTGCCTAAAAATATGCTATCATATTCTTTTAAAAGTTCTTCGATACTTTTGATTTGTCCAATTACAGAATCCAAATAAAGATTTACACCCATTTTTTTCAGGGAATCAATTTCTTTGAATACAATGGCTTTTGGCAAACGAAATTCAGGGATGCCATAAGTCAGGACGCCTCCCGGCTGATGCAGCGCTTCAAACATATCCACTTTATGCCCTAATTGTGCAAGGTCGGCAGCAACAGTAATTCCTGCCGGCCCGGAACCCACAACGGCAACCCTTTTTCCCGAACATTCAGGGATTGCAGGTGGCTCTATTTCGCCCTGTTCCCTTTCCCAATCGGCAAGAAACCGCTCTAAACGCCCTATTGCAACCGACTCATGCTTTACTCCCAGAACACATTTCGCTTCACATTGCGATTCCTGCGGACATACTCTCCCGCATATTGCAGGAAGTATATTCTTTGTCTTAAGAAGATTAATTCCTTCTTTAAATTTTTTTTCGGCTACCAATGCGATAAAACCAGGAATATTTATTTCAACAGGGCAACCCTCTATACAAGCTGGTTTTTTGCATTGAATACATCGCTGCGCTTCAATAACCGCTTCCTCAGGTGAATATCCATAAGGGACTTCATTGTAATTTTTAACCCGTTCTTTCGGGGGCTGTTCCCGCATCGGGGTTTTCTTTGGTGATAGTTTTGCCATAATTACTTATTACTTATTACAAGCTAAACAATATGTTAGCAAAAGTGAGTTAATAATCCGCAATTAATGATTCATATGGAATCTTTAATTTTTCATGGAGATTATTTGCTCCATTCTGAATTTTATGGCTTCAATAGGATCTGGCGCCTCAATCGTATAATTCTCATCTTCATATTTTTCAATTAATATGGATAAAACTTCTGCTTCATCACCTTCTTTTGTATCGGCAGGAGCATGAAATATTTCCTCAAGTCTCTTAAGGGCTTGCTTATATTCCTCTTCTGTTTTTATTGCTTTAATATTCATAATCTTAAATTTTATCAGCATTTACTTTGTCATAATCATCGTGGGTCCCAATAAACCGGATAAAGACCCATTGCCTTTTATAGTTAATATCAGTTATCATGCGATATTTATTACAGCAAATATTAAAAACAACCCGTCCATTTTTTAAGACGCTGGCTTTTGCATATTCGGCTTTGATTTCATTTGGATTGTTCCATTTTGCCTTTGATGCTTCTTTATACCAAGTCTTTAGCGGTTGCTCGGAATCAGTAAATTTCTCCCAAAAAACACGAAGTATTTTTTTTGCTACTACTCGCATTCCTTAAACTTTAGATGACAAAGATATAAAAAAACTAAAGTCTTTCATACGAAACTATTTCTTCCTGCAAATAAGTCTTCCGTCTCGATTTTATTATATCCCAGTCTATTTTATGCGCGTCGAAGTGAGGACCGTCAACGCATGCGAATTTCGTTTTTCCGTCAACAACCAGACGGCAGGCACCGCACATACCTGTACCATCAATCATAACCGTATTCATGCTGACAATTGTCGGAATATTATATGGCCGTGTAGTCTCAGCAACACGATACATCATATAAGTGCAACCCACACCAAGAACTTTGTCAACCTTCATATCAGATTTAAGGTCTTTTTCAAGCCGGTCATCCCTTTTGAACCTAATGAACCGTCAACTGTTGAATATCTTACTTCGTCGGCTACCTGTTCGAGTTTGTCATTCAAATAAAGTAAAAATTTACTGCGGGCTTCGGTATAAATAATGACTTTGTTTCCAGCTTTTTTTAATGCGATTGCAGCAGGGTAAATACTACCGATACCATAACAACCACCAACCAGAACGACGGTTCCATAATTGCTAATTTCAAATGGTTTACCCAATGGCCCCGTGAAAGAATAAATCATGTCACCTGTTTTTAATTCTGCTAATCTCCTTGTAGTTGTTCCTACTTCAAGGAAAACAAAAGTTACAGTCCCGGCATTAGCATCCCAATCGGCTACAGTGATAGGTATCCTTTCACAAAATTCATCAGGAATGAGTATAACAAACTGGCCCGGAAGGACTTTCTTTGCAATTTCAGGCGCTTCTACCACACAATGGTGAATATTTGGTGCTATTTGCTCTTTTTCTATTATTTTTATCATAATCTCTTATTGTTATTATTTGGTTACTATTTAGGTCAATGTTATTTCATACAGATTATTCCATCGAAGTACGAATTTTTTACGAAAATACGAATTACGAATTCGCTGGCCATTTCGTAATTCGTAAGTTCGTACATTTTTCGTACTTCGGTGGGATAATAATGCCCTTACGTAAATAGTTACATTATTTGACATATTTATTTCATTTATAATTGCCAACCGCCAACTGCCGACTGCCAATTGCCGACTGCCGACTGCCGACTGCCGACTGCCGACTGCCGACTGCCGACTGCCGACTGCCGACTGCCGACTGCCGACTGCCAATTGCCGACTGCCGACTGCCGACTGCCGACTGCCGACTGCCGACTGCCGACTGCCGACTGCCGACT
>JACQWN010000568.1 GCA_016209245.1 Bacteroidia bacterium | reverse complement strand
CATCATTTCGTGCTTCATTATTATTGCCAAAAATAAATTCAATCTGACGGTAATCAACGCGGATATTGTTGTCGTACAAATAATCGGGATGCTTATTATAGTGCATCAATTCGTTCAGAAAATATAGCGTCATCATTGGATTATATACAGGTTCGGAATCGGGAGAAAATCTATATCCATTATACTGGATTTTTATAATCTCTTTTGCTTGTTCTTTCGGATAAGTGATCTTATTGTCGTGATAAATTTCATCTAACAGTGCATCGAACTCCGATTGTGTAATGCCGAGCATGTTTAGCAGTTCCGGTTTGAATGTGACCCAATCCGCCACATTGAACCCGCTGTTCATATCGGCAATGGTGATAGGTAGAATCCCGGTAATATAAACTCTGTCAACCGACAGTTTTAGCCCATCCTTAAGCGCTTCAAAGAATGAGCGGAAAAAACCGCCTTTACGCAACACATTCAGATATTCATTTTCTTCTTCGGGTGCATGCTGATAATAAAGAGCCATTGCATTTGTAAGCGAATCGTACTCGTCAATTGCAACAAATATTTTTCCCTGGTAATCGTGTACATGTTGAATGATCTCTTTTATTGCCGTAATTGCGTTATTGCTATGCCTAAGGCGGAAATCCTCAATAAATTCTCTTTCAATTTCGAGTTCTCGTTTATAATACTTCAGAAAGGAAATTGCTTTTATTAAAATAGCCGTATCGAATTGTTTTTTAACAAGATCCTTATCTTTATCAGACCAGGTTGACATCCCTGAAAAATCAAGTCCCAGAAAAAAATATGAATTATGTTTCGGAGTCGGATTTTTCCCAATGTAAAATCTACCGAAAAGCTCTTGGAACCGGTCTTTTGCTCTGATGTCGTAGTACCAGCGAAGCATCTCGGTAAAGACTGATTTACCGAATCTCCGGGGGCGCAGAAATACCGGACATTTATACTTTTCAAGATCGGCTATATATTTTGTCTTATCAACAAAATAGTAGTTCTCCGAAGCGATTTGTTCGAAGTTTGCATTACCATAAGGAAGCAGACGTTGTGCCATGTCGTTTTTTTTACAAAGATAAGAAAAATAATCTGAATATCTTGTTACTATCTGAATTTTTAACTAATAATACACTATCTCTCTTTTTACCGAATCTGTATGTGGTTTTTCCATGGAAGATACCCTCTGAGTTGTAATTGTATAACTTCTCAATAACCTGTGTTTTTATAGTTTATAGTTGGTAGCGGTAGTTGGTAGTATAGTAATGACTCCATACTACCAACTACTACTACCAACTAACGACTTTTTTACTCTCCATCACGAATTTTTCCGCAGCCGGTTGCCGGTATTCATTTTCATTTATCCCTGCATCATCGCTCCATATTCCGTTAACATCGGCTGGCATTTCCGAAAGCAGCTCTTCCGGCTGTAAACCAAGATAATTTATGCCTATCCACCAATCCGGATATTTTAACCTCACCTGCTCATAAATCCTGAAAAGTTCCGATGAATTAATGCTCTGGTTAATCAAAAAAACTCCATCGGCACCCGCTTTATACGCAATTCTTGCATTTTTCAGCGTTTGTCCGGCATGCTTTGTATGAATAACAGGAAGAATCACGTGCCTGTATTTAAACACCGACCGGAACCCTGTGCCTGTCCACTTTTCGAACTTTGCTGAAATGCTGCCGCTCAGCTTATCAAACCATTCTACATCTCTGAATTTCCTGCCGAAAAACTCATTCACGGAATAACCAAATGTTTCGGATGCCTCGTGTGTATCAGGGTGGCTGATAAAAGCACGGTAGTCAATATGCCATTCTTCCGATATTTTATCGCATATTGTGTCGCGTTGATCTTTTAGTAATAGAAACCGGGTCAATGCTTCGGTTTTTTCTTTATATTCAGCGGTAGCACATTTGGCATCAAATATACCTTGTACGGTTTCATTTTCGATTAATTCGAACATCATGGTTAAAGCCTGATTCCATAATTCAGCAATGACAGGTCTTTACTTCAGCAGATCTTCGAGAAGCCGTTGTTTAAACCGCGAGTGGCTTATTTTGACAGCATCGCTGATCGTTCCGAAGAACGAGGGTAAAAGTTCGAGGATATGATTGGACATTTAAGAAACATTATATTACATGTCAAAAATAATTAAATATTTTGTTTAATTTTGCAATACCATCTTCAGTTTTTTTTATTTTCTCTTATTTATAAAAATATTCTGATTTCTTTGCTTTTTAAATTTTTTTGATTATTATTGAGGGTAAATAGTTTCGTCTAAAGTTTATTTGATTAGAAGATAAAATAAAGGAATTGTATATGAAATCGAGTAAGTTACAGGAGCTTATTCGGCAAGGTGAAAGCGAAACAGTAGAGTTCAAACTGAATTTTAACAATGATGTTATTGTCGCTATCAGCGCTTTTGCTAATACATCAGGCGGTACTGTATTTATTGGAATTAATGATAAAGGCAGGATCTGTGGAACCGATTTAGGTATAGAATCCTTACAGGCATGGTTAAACGAAATTAAATCGAAAACCGAGCCCTCCGTTATCCCAAATATGGAAAAAAATATAATTGAAGGGAAGACTATTGTCAGTATATTTGTACATGAATTTCCGGTTAAACCTGTGTCAGTTCAAGGGCGTTATTTCAAAAGAATTACAAATTCCAATCATCAGTTATCAGCATCTGAAGTTTCTGATATGTTTATGCAAAGCATGCAATTATCATGGGATTCATATCCCTATCCAAATGCCTCTTTCGATGATATTGATTTTACTAAAGTAAAGCAATTTATTCAGAAAGTAAATCAGATAGGCCGGTTTCAATTAGAGAAAAATGTTCAAAAAGCGCTGATAAAATTGGGCTTAATCAAAGATTTGAAACCGACTAATGCATCTATGATACTTTTCTCAAAAAAAAATTTGAGATATAATGTTCATATTGGCCGCTTTAAAACACAAGATATAATTATTGCCGATAAGATGATAAATGGCAATTTGTACGATGTACTTGAAGAATCAATGCAATGTATAATCGGGCATTTGAAATTTGCATTTGAAATTACCGGCAAAAGCACTCAACGTACGGAAATACCTGAATATCCTTTAGATGCCATACGCGAGCTAATGGTTAATGCTCTTGTTCATCGGGATTATAAAAGCCCGATAGATATTCAAATAAAAATATTTGATCAATCCATAAGTTTTTTTAATCCAAGCGGATTATATGGTAACCTTAAAATTGAAGATTTAGCAACCGATACATATAGGGCAAGTACACGAAACAAGTTAATTGCCGAAGCATTTTATTTGACAAAAGATATTGAAAAATATGGTAGTGGATTTTCACGAATTCGCAAAGCCATAGCTGAATATCCCACAATGCGGTTCGAATTTAAAGAAATTGCCAATGGTTTTTTAGCAGAATTTCAATATGAAAAACAAAAAATTAATAATTCTCCGGCTCTAATAGATGACCCAAAAGATGACCCAAAAGATGACCCAAAAGATGACCCAAAAGATGACCCAAAAGATGACCCAAAAGAGAACAGATTAAAAAACATAATAGAATATATTTCAAAAAATAAAAAAATTACAAGAAAAGAATTAGCCTATTTTTTAAAAATTTCTGAAGCAACCATTAAGAGAGATATTGAAGAATTGAAAAATAATAATTTTATATTGAGAGAAGGTGGCAGGAAAGATGGTGTATGGATAATTATAAATGAGTAAAACAAATAAAAGAAATGTATTTGATTGATTTATAAGACATTAATATTTCTGCGTAAATCGGCGTTATCAGCGGGAAAATGAGGCTATTAGCTCCCGCATCTTCCGCTCCCCTACCCACACCATCCCATTCACCGCACCCGGCAAGCCTTCCGAAAACCATAAAAAAATTGCCAAAACGCTTGTTTTTTTGTTTATTGTAGTTTATATTTAGCAAAAATTTGTCAGATAGCAGCCATGAGTTTTCAGAGGGATAAATACAAACTAAAAAGTTGCATTTGTGACTTGAATTCAGCTGACACAATAAAATGCATTCTCATACAAGACCTTGTTTTCACACCATCTCCACCCTGTAATCCTTATTCCCCCTGAAGCACACCGCCACTCCGCGCCAATCTTTATATTTGCCGGTTTTGTATTGGGCAAGCTGCAGCTTACATTCATTAAATTTCGCTTCGAGTTGGGCGTTTGTGGCTGATTTGGGGACTTGCTTGATTTCGAATATATCTTTAATTTCCGCCTGTACCCTGGCGCCCGAAAGCGAGCGCAACATCAGGTCGCATGTCCCGCCCGGAAGGTTAAATTCCGGATAGACCTCGAACCGTCCTTTATCAAAGGTCGAATTTAATAAATGATACATCAATCCATGATAAAAGCTTTCGTTGGCATTTTTGAAAAAATCGCCGGGGAAGGATTTAATCATTTTTTCAAAGAACTTTGAAATGAAATCTGCAATATCGCCATCTTTCATGTAACATTCAATTATCCGTCCTGTTATGTAGCTATCCGGCTGATGATTATTTATTCTTTCAAAAAAGCTGAGCACCATGTCGTAGGTCACAAGGTTGGGGACTTTAAACTGGTTCGGATAATCGCCAAAAGTCAATAAGCCCAAATAATATAGCCCTTCATTTATTAGTCTGCCTTCCTTATAGACATTCATATCGAAATAGACATTCAGATTTGGCGATGATGTTATTTCCTTCTTATCGGTCATTCGGGTAATCACATCATTTCGTGCTTCATAATTATTGCCAAAAATAAATTCAATCTGACGGTAATCAACGCGGATATTGTTGTCGTACAAATAGTCGGGATGCTTATTATAGTGCATCAATTCGTTCAGAAAATATAGCGTCATCATTGGATTATATACAGGTTCGGAATCGGGCGAAAATCTATATCCATTATACTGGATTTTTATAATCTCTTTTGCCTGTTCTTTCGAATAAGTGATCTTATTGTCGTGATAAATTTCATCTAACAGTGCATCGAACTCCGATTGGGTAATGCCAAGCATGTTGAGCAGTTCCGGCTTGAAAGTTACCCATTCTGCTACATTGAATCCACTGTTCATATCGGCAATGGTGATAGGTAGAATCCCGGTTATATATACTTTATCAACGGATAGTTTCAACCCGTTCTTTTATTGCCTCAAAAAATGAATGGAAAAAGCCGCCTTTCTTTAATACATTAAGGTATTCGTTTTCTTCAGCTGATGCATGCCGGTAATAGATAGCCAGTGCATTTGTCAGCGAATCATATTCATCAATGATAATATACAGCTTTCCGTTATTGTCATAAACACGATTTATCACGTGCTTTAAACCGCCGGTGGCATTGCCTGAGTATTCAGTCCTGAAACAGCTTATTTCTTCGCCGCTTATATTGAGTAATGATGTGTTTCGACGTAAAAAACTCTCAAGATCAACAAGTATTTTCGTATCAAATTGCCGCTTAACAAAATCCTTGTCCTCATAACTCCATACGCCCATGCCTGAAAAATCAAGAGCCAGAAAAAAATAGGAATTATGGTTTGGCGTAGGATTTTTCCCAATGTAAAATCTGTCGAAAATCTCATGAAACCGGTCTTTCGCTTTAATATCATAATACCATCGTAGCATCTCGGTAAAGACCGACTTGCCGAACCTGCGGGGGCGCAGAAAAACCGGACATTTATACTTCTCAAGGTCGGCGATATATTTTGTCTTATCAACAAAATAATAGTTCTCCGAAGCTATCTGTTCGAAGTTTGCATTACCATAAGGAATTAGTCGCTGTGCCATGATTGACATTTTTTAACAAAATACATAATTTAGTATCGAAAAAACTTGTAGTTCTATGACGAATAAAACAGATAATTTAAAAATGGGCTCGGGGTCATTAATGTATTTTGTGTTAGGAAGATTCTTTGTCATTTCCGGAAATACAATTTCGGAATAATTCAATTTCGGAATCGAGCTGGCTTCTCTTTTCCAAAGCCTTGTACAATAATAATTTTTCGTGTTTCATATTATTTTTATTAATTCTATAGCTTCGACACTAACACACTGATTTTTACAAAAAATTGAATTGCTTAAGCGCTTTAGCTACATTAGCATCTTCTTTTGCCAGGGCCTTGAGCATTAATAATATATCTTCAATTTTTATTTTATTCTTTTGAATCAAAGACTCTACATCGGTTACTCTGATTTCGAAGGGTTTAATGAATGTTCGTCTATCCCACAGGATAAATCCTATAACGCTTACTAAGAAAACAAGCATTGCACCTACTAAAGTCCCAAATTGCCATTGTAATGTGTTATTTATTTCATTGATTTGCACTTGTTGATTATCAAAGCGTTTATCTACTTGTTCAAAACGCTCATCTATTTGTTTAAAGCGTTCATCAAAGCGTTTTTCCATTTGTAGAATTGTCGCTTCCAGTCGTATTAATCTATCTCTGTCATCTTGTGTAAAGGATAATTCTTTTTGTGCAAAACAATTCTGTATTTCAAGATTAAAGCACAAAGTTGTAAGCGTACCGGCTAAAAAAAGTTTGTAAATTATTTTCATTTTTTCTAATCAAAAAACAATTATGTATAAAACATAATGCAAAGATATATAATTTTTATTAAAAATTGGTTTAATATCAAACTTTTTATTTTTATCTGGATAATTTCAGAACAACTGACCTTACGAAAAAATTATCTGATACCATTTAACAGATTCCTCACTGTGCTCCTACGCTGAAGCTATGGCGCAAGAGTCGTTCGGAATGACAGTAGTAATATTATTACTGAGAAAGGATACATAATTTGTAACTTCTCCATATCCGCAGGTAAAAGCAATTAATTGACCTAATTTCTAATTGACCTAATTGACCTAAAAAATGACCAATAAACCCAATGACCAATTAACGCACAACACCCGACATCTATTTAATTGACCTAATTTCTAATTGCTCTAATTGACCTAAAAAAATTCCAAGTTCCAAGTCCAAAGATAAAAGGTAAAAGGACTACTCTGTGGCAGGTTATCTTGGGACTTTTATCTTGGACTTTGGGACTTTGGGGCTTGATTAGAAATTAGATCAATTAGGTCAATTAGAAATTAATGATTTGGATTTTGATTAGAAATTGGGTCAATTAGAATAATTAGAAATTTATCAGTTTTACCTGCAAGTATGGAGAAGTTACCATAATTTTAAAATATTTTAAAATATTTAATATATATTGTTAAATTTTTTAATATATATTAATAATATTTAGAAATATTTCATCGTTATTATTATAACAATATATATTAACCATAAAACCATATAGCTATGAAACCAAAAATTAACAAACCGGTTATAATTGCATTTCTTATATGTGCATCAGCATTGCAAAGATGCGCTACTGTTGAAACACAACAGCAGGAAGTAAAAAGGAACGCCATCATCAAGCCTTTTGAGAATCTTGCAGTGAACGAAACCGTCCATTACATTAATACATCGTCGGAAAATACAGTAAATATAGGCAACGGCACAAAGCTTCGCATTCCCGCCAATGCATTTGTGGATAAAAATAATAAGCCTGTTACAGGCCATGTCTGCCTAAAATATAAGGAAATGCATAATCCGGCAGATATTATTATTAGCGGCATTCCTATGAGCTATGACAGCGCCGGGCAGAAATTTAATTTTGAATCGGCAGGTATGTTTGAAATATCGGGATTTTCCCAAGAGGGAGTTCCGATATATATTGCTGATGGTAAATCCATTCAAGTGGAAATGGCATCATTTATCGCTGGAAATGATTATCAATTCTATAAACTTGATGAGAGCAGCGGTGACTGGCAATATGAAGGAAGAGCGCAAGCTGGTGAAAATGCAAATAAAATTCAGAAACTGGAAGAGCTGTCGAAACCATTAGAAAAACCTGGAGCACCAAGAAAATGCCTGGATACGGATTTTATCCTCGATTTTAACCTGAATTACTCAAAATTTCCGGAACTGAAAGAATTTATCAGCTTGATGTGGACTTGTTCCGAACCGCAGAAATGTACGGATAACGGATGGATATCGAACGAAAAATGGACGGATATCCGGTTACTGCCATACAAGCCTGAATTATTTCAATATGAATTGACATTGTCAAATGCAAGAAAAGAATTTAAAACCGTCATAGAGCCGGTATTTTCAGAAAACGATTATGAAGAAGCGGTAAGAAATTTTAACGAACAAATGGAGTGCTATAATAAAAAAATCAAGGAACGTGAGGCGGAATATGAACGTGCCGCCAAAGAAGCCGATTTAATACGAACCTTTAATATCAATGGTTTTGGAATTTACAACTGGGATAAAATTTCATGTTTTAGTAATGCATTATTCTGTTCAGCCGATTTTAAATTTGATAAAAATATTGATACCGATCTTAATAAGATTACTATATTTCATATAACCGGTAATGGAAACACGGTGATAAAATATTCTGAATCAGAGTGGAAATTATTCCGGTTTATTCCTACGGACAAGAATAGAATAGTTGCCGTTTTACCGGATAATAAAATAGCCGTCTTTTCAGGTAATGATTTTGAAAAAATCAATGTTGAACAAATACGGGCAATGAAACAACCGTCATATACTTTTCAGCTTAAAACAATCTCTCAATCTATAAATTCATCGCATGATCTATTTAGCATAATAAGCAGTATTTGATTGAACAAATGAATGGAAACAATAAAATCATTAACCTGATATTTTTTACCGCAAAGCGATGCACTGAGTTTACCAAAGTGTTCGCAAAGGTTTACGCAAAGCTCGCAAAAAATTTCCTTGTGTGCTTTCCGATTTACTTTGCGGTCTTTGCGGTTAAGACCTTTTTATTGCTATGGATGAACGCCGATCCGAATAGTAACAAATATATAAGGATTACAGCAGCTCTGCTGCTCTTGTTTGTCAATGTTTATTCGCAGGATACCGAAGAGCTTTTTCCCGTGCAGGTGAATAATTTATGGGGATATATTGATGAGAACGGAAAAATAGTAATCGACCCACAATATGATAAAGCTTATGACTTTATGCAATGTTCACGTGCAATAGTGTTCAACAATGGAAAATGCGGTTTAATTGATAAAAGGGGGCAACATGTAATTTCACTTCAATTTGATAATATCCAAGTCTTGAATGATCATTTCATTTCTGTAAAAAATTCACATTGGGGAATTGCAAACATGCAAGGTAAATTTATACTTCCCTGTGAATACGATGCACTGGAAGCTGTGAACAAAAACATAATATATTTTTCGGGAAATAATAAATGCGGTTTTGCCGATAGTTCAGGAGAAATTTACAGCTATATATATAAAATAAAATATTCAGCATTGAAAAATAATTATGTATTAATTACTACAAAAGATAAACAAGGATTGTTGGATAGAAACGGCAAAATAATTTTATTTCCTGAATATGACAGTATCGTTTTTCTATCAGACTATTTGATTGCCACCTTTAAAGACATGCTATTTGGTTTCCATGATCTCCAAAATAATACAATAGCATCTCCTAAATGGCATGAGTTAAAGTTATTGACAAAAAATTCAGAATTTGAACAACATGAAAATTTTATAAAAGTAAAAGAGGGTAATTATTATGGCTTATATGACACTAAAAACAATTGCATGGTAATAAAGCCCGGATATGATGATTTGACGTACTTTTCCGCTCAATTTATTAAAACCTCTTTGAATAATTTAACAGGATTAATCGCCTATACCGGCAAAAGTATAATGGAACCGGAATATGATGAAATAAAATTATCGGGCTTTGATAATTGCTTCCTTGTCGGCAAACAAGGTTTATGGGGAATTGCCGGTATAAATAATAAACAGGTTATCGAAATAAAATATGATACAATATATTACTTTGGCACTGCTACAGATAAGCCGCCATTATTTCTCGTTCAAAATAAAATTTTATACGGCGTAATTGATTTAACAGGAAAAACTATTTTACCTCCCGCTTTTCATAAAATTGAATTCAGCGATAATCTGTTTCTGTTGAACATCGGTCTGTTGTGGGGTTTAGCCGATATAAACGGAAAAATATTACTAGATTGCTCTTTTGATAAAATCGGCAATTTTGAAAACAATGTCGCCATTGTCCGGAAATCGAAATATTACGGGGTTATCAACATTACAGGAAATGAAATTGCTAAACCTGAATATGATAATTGCATAAAGTATAATAATATTATTAAGCTTTATAAAAAGGATAGTATAATTATACTGAAACTCAACAATTACGGGAAAATTATTGACAAGGATATTTATAAAAATGTCAAATTAATAACGATTAACGACAGGAAAGATGGTGAAAGAAATTTTAATGCAGGATTTTGGAATACAGGCGGAAGCAATGCTATTAATATACGGCGTTCTGCACAAGCTGAAAATAATATCAGATGGTTCTATTCTGAAGAGTTGAAAAAATGGGGATTATTTGATTATTTAAATAATCGTATAGTACTTGCTCCGCTTTTTGATGATATCAGGCCGGATATAAATTTCAATCTGACTGTAGTAATTCAAAAATGTGAACCTTTTGAATTTTATATTGATACATTTTGCTTTTCTGCAAACGGGCTTTATGGGCTCGTCAATCATAAGCTGGGTATAATCGTACTGCCTGCTGAATATGTTACAGTTAATATTGACAAATACCAGAAAAAAAGTCATATTGTACGTATTATTGACAGAAATGGAAAATTCGGGTATTTGAATGAAAACGGCAATATAATTACCGGAAAAATAACATATACAGGTAATCATAATGGCTCTACAGGTGTTTACTTCGGCGGTAAGTTAAAAATAACCGATAAGTTTAATCCTGATGTCGT
>JACQWN010000594.1 GCA_016209245.1 Bacteroidia bacterium | reverse complement strand
TAAATTTTTTAAACGCCATTACCGATAATGTTCAGCAATTCACCTCCAAAGAAAATATCAATAAGTATAATCTTGGAACATCTGCAAATGTATTACAAATTAAAAAAGCTCTTACTAAAAAGGAAATCATTGATTCTGATACCAATAAAACAGTAATACTTGACCCTTTTTATAAGCTCTGGTTAATGAACTGTTATTTTAAAGCCAAATAAAAATAAAGAAAATTTTTGTTTTTCTGAATTGGCTGCAAAGTTTATAGATGGAAATGCACAAAGTGAATATACGATTCATAGAGCCAGATTTTTTTTCAAAAGAGTATGCCAAATAGTTTATTTATATATTTTTGTACAATAAATGAATAATTATGATACTGAATATTGACATAGGATACGAACAGATATTAAATTTCATCAGGCAGTTATCATTTCCTGATAAAAAGAAATTATTTCTCGAATTACATAAAGAAGTTGAAATATCAAAGAAACAGGACAAGCCAGTAAGTTCTTTACAGAAATTGCTGTTACAAGGTCCGACATGGACGGAGCAAGAATATAAAAATTTTTTAAAAACAAGGGATCAACTAAATCAATTTGGTGTAAATGATAATAATTGATACTTCTGTACTGATTGAGTATTTCCGGAAAAAAGATAAAACGAGGACTTTTTTTTACGAACTTTCCGGGAAGTACGCAGAAATAGGAATTTCAGTAATCACAAAATACGAGATTTTTGTTGGCAGTAAAGATTTACAAGATGATTTCTGGCATTCATTATTTACTGAATTAAAAGTATTTCATTTTACTGATAAAGAGATGTTTGAGGCTGTTTCAATTCAAAAAAGTCTACTAAAGGCAAATATGATGATAGGATTTGGAGATATTGCCATCGGCGCAACTGCAAAGGCACATAATCAGGCTATCGCTACAATGAATGTCAAACATTTTGAAAGAATTAATTGATTTTTCAGGCAAGGAGCATCTTCTTGGAAAATTTGAGAATATTTTATCAAATAATGAAAATAAAAAATTTTGTTTTGAGATTCCATTCAGATGGGAGTTTGCCCCGGTCAAATGCGGAATTTCAAATTGGAAAATAAAATTTCTGTATGAACAGGGTAAAAATTCAAGCGACGCTTCTTTAAAGGAAATAGATATTTATAGTACCGAAACAAAAACATCGCTTTTGAAAGCTACTGGCTTTGATGATAGATTTATTGTTACATCTAACATTGGTGGGTATTGTACTGATGAAAAAGCATATATTCAAATACCTAATTCAAAACTGATTTTAGATTTTTTAAATAGTATATCATCCACTTTAAAGCCTGAAACAAAACAGCAAACGACAATATTATTAAGTGACGGGTCGGAAATAAAAGAAACAAAATCAGAAACAAAAATATTGTTCGGTCCAGAAATCACACATTTTAGTGCTGTGGACAACGACAGAAAAATACTATATAAATCTTACACAAGAGGAGCTGTAGATAGAAAAAGATATATAGAATATGATTTTACTAAGAAATCTTCTTTTGAACGAATTGATAAAAATGGTACTGCTTACCATGAAACTTTAAAAATAGATATCAAAAATGTAAGAGACGAATTAATGAACGAATTAAAAATTCAATTTAATTGGGAATATCAATTATTAATGAAATATTACATTGATGAAAGCATTGATTTTTCGACTGACATAGAAGAAAGGCTTATTGAAATTGAAAAAGAGGCAATCGGTAATATTTCTAAAGGGTACTTTAGTTATGAAAACGACCTTGAATATATTGAATACCTTTTACACATTCCATTTCGTAAAATGCCCTCTTTAAAGGATCGTCAATCTTAATTAATTCAACAATATGTGTAAATGATAAGGTTTTGAGTATTCTTGCAGGTTCTATCCCGATTTTCTTTTCACTCAAATTCCCCTTTTTTACCGCCTTTTCGGGAATCATTAATTGTTCAGGCGCTGCCTGAATAATTTGAGTCTGATTTGTTTCTATCAATTGTTCAGGCAGTGCCTGAATAATTGGGTATTCTTTCAAAAAGTCAGGCAGCGCCTGAACAATTGGGAATGCTTTCAAAAAGTCAGACAGCGCCTGACCAATCTGATGATATATAAGGTAAAACTGTCTGAAAATGTTAAGATTAGTGAAAGACATACCTTTTTGTCCACTGTCCTTTAATCTTTTCTCAATAGTTCTGATTAGTTTTTCTCCATATTTAGCCCTGTCTTCGCCGTTTTGCTCATATTCCACGATATAATATCCATACAGCCAGTTTCGTATGGTCATGGCAATATTCACCGATTTTGCAGCCGATACGTAAAGGCTGTCATGGGTGTTTTGCAGTTTTTGTATGAGTAGTTCAAAATTCATTATTCAGGTTATTTTAAAGTCCACCTAATTGTAAATAATTCATTTAGTGTAATCGGTAATTCTTCACCAGCAAAGGCAAAGAAAAAGGGACTACCCCTTAATTACAAGGGCAGTCCCTTTCAGCGGAGAGAGGGGGATTCGAACCCCCGGTACCCTTTCAAGTACGGCAGTTTAGCAAACTACTAGTTTCAGCCACTCACTCACCTCTCCATTAAACAGAATGTAGAGACGTTGCATGCAACGTCTCTACATTCTTACAATAACCTGCCTTATCAAACGACAAATATAATCAAATTTTCTTTTTCCCCTTAAGAATAAGAGATGTATCTTCACGGTTCTTGACCGTATCATAGAAAATTGAAGATGCAACAAATATTGATGAATAAGTTCCTACAAAGATACCGATTAACATTGCAAAAATAAAACCACGGATAACTTCTCCGCCAAAAATAAAGATAACAAACAGCACTAATAATGTTGTCAGAGAGGTATTGATTGTTCTGCCTAATGTGCTGTTCATTGCAGCATTCATGTTTTCAAGGATAGGACGTTTTTTATACAAGCCGAGAAATTCACGTAAACGGTCATAGACAACGACTGTATCATTTATGGAATAACCGATAACAGTCAGAATTGCTGCAATAAACGTCTGGTCAATTTCCATGGAGAAGGGCATAATGCTGTAAAGCAAAGAATACATGCCAATTACAAATAATACATCATGGAAAAGCGAGACGAATGCTCCAAGCCCGAACCTCCAGTTTTTAAATCTCATAAAAATATAAAGGAAGATAATTATCAAAGCGAATCCAACAGCCATAAATGCCGCCCAAATCATTTCAGTTACAATAGTAGGTTCGACTTTGTATGAATGCAATCTGTAATTATCATTAAATTTCTGCTCGTCAACATTTTCGCCTAGTATTGGCTTCAAACCTTCATATAATTTGGTTTCGATGACTTTATCAACAGTGTCCACATCGCTGTTAATCAAATATTTAGTAGTGATTTTTACCTGGTTATCAGCGCCAAAAGTTTTTACTTCAGGGGACAAACCTCCAAACGATGCTTTTAAATATTTCTTAACATCGGCGGTTTTTACATCATTATCAAAACGAACTACATAGGAGCGGCCGCCGGTAAAATCAACTCCAGGATCCAAACCCCGGAAAATCAATGAAATAAGTCCTATTCCAATTACTATGCTTGAACAGATGTACATGATTTTTCTGTTTTCCAAAAATTTATATTTAGCATCTCTGAAAATATTTGCTGTAAGCCGGATAGAAAATTTAATATCTATATTTTTACCAAGCAAGGCGGTAAAAATTAATCTTGAAATAAAAATAGCTGAGAAAAGAGACGTAAGAATACCGATGATTAACGTGGTTGCAAAACCTTGTATTGGTCCGGTTCCGAATATATAAAGCACCACACCGGTAAGCAGGGTAGTTACATTTGAGTCAATTATTGCGGAAGAGGCATTTTTATACCCGTCGGAAATTGCGAGTTTAAGACCTTTACCTGCACGGAGCTCTTCACGAATACGCTCATAAATCAAGACGTTTGCATCAACAGCCATACCCATAGTAAGAACGATACCTGCAATACCGGGAAGAGTCAGCACCGCACCCAGCGAGGCAAGCACTCCCATAATGAAGAATACGTTTGTGAACAATGCAATATCGGCTATAAAACCGGCTTTGTTGTAATAGAATGCCATATATATCAACACCATAATAAAGGCGATGAGAAAAGAGAACATTCCAGCACGGATAGATTCTTTTCCTAATGTAGGTCCGACAATTTCTTCACTGATGATAGAAGCCGGAGCGGGCATTTTTCCTGACTTCAGCACATTAGCAAGGTCTTTAGCTTCTTCGATTGTGAAATTACCTGTGATGCGGGAGCTTCCGTTTGGTATTTCGCTTCGAACCTTCGGGTCGGAGTAAACATAACCGTCGAGAACTACTGCAACTTGTCGTCCGATATTTTCACCGGTCAACCGTTTCCACACTTTTGACCCTTCGGCATCCATTTGCATGCTCACTTCTGCATTTGCAGAACTCTGTGATATTTCATCACGTGCATCAACGATTACATCGCCTGAAAGAGCCGGCTTCCCTCCGCGGCTCGATTGTAATGCAATCAGCTCATAATACTCGGGTGCATGTTTAAGCGGCTTAACCGACCAGCAGAATTTTAATTTATTCGGGAATAATGCTTTGATTCTTGGATGGCTCAGATAATCATTAACCTTTCCTGTATCATCGGCATGTGCGAATCCGATTGTCGCTGCTTCTTCTATATTCAATTTCCCGTCTTGTGTAATATTAGGTTTTAGAAGAGCGAACAAAGGATATTCTTTTTCCATGTCAACTGCAGATTTTGCCGTATCGGAACCAGCCGTATCTTTTTTTCCAAGCTTGTCGAGTAATGCAGGGCTCTTTGCCGTATCTTTTAATTTAGCAAGTAAAGAAGGTTCTTTGGCGCTGTCAGGCGATATTACGGCTTTTGCAGTATCTTTTTTTACCGCTAAATCTGCTTTTAATGAATCGGCAAGAGTAGTATCACTTGCTGCCTGAACCGTATCACGAATCTTTGTGGTATCATCGGAGACTTCTCCGTAAACTTTGAGCATTTCGGCTATTCTCTTATTTGCATCAAGAAGGTTCTGATATATTTCGTTATTTTTATAAGTCAGCCAGAATTCAAGACTTGCAGTGCCTTGCAATAATTTGCGCACACGTTCCTGGTCTTTTATTCCGGGCAGCTCTATCAATATCCGGCCTGCGGTTTCAAGGCGTTGAATATTCGGCTGCGTCACTCCGAATTTGTCAATTCTTTTACTCAGGACATTAAATGAATTGTCAATAGCATCCTTGGTTTCCTTACGGATAATCTTCAAAACTTCACTGTTCGACATCGAATAATCAATCGTTTTCATATCAGGATTCCGGAACAAAGCTTCAAGCTTACCGCCGGGCTGCAATTCATCAAATGCTTCTCCAAATAAAGTGACAAAATCCCTGTTGCTGGTTTTTTGCTTCTCTTTGGCTTTTGCAATTACCTGCAGCAATATGGGGCTGTCTTTATTTCCGGCAAGCGATTTGATTACATCAATTACGGAAATTTCAAGGATTACATTCATCCCGCCCTTTAAGTCCAATCCAAGGTTTATTTCCTGCTCTTTGCAATCTTTGTATGTATATCGCCAAAGCCATACCGATTCGGTTGACTTGGTCTTCAGGTATTCTTTCTCTTTATTAATGTCGCCGTTTGCTTGTTTTTTAGCGTCCCGTTCGACTTTCATCGAAACAAATGTAAACGACAGATGATATAAGCAAACCAAAGCTAACAATATAGCAAGTAATAAAATAGCGCCTCTATTCCGCATTTCTGACAGATTTAATTAAAACTATTAAAAAAATTGAAGGGCAAAGATATTTATTTTTATGATTATCATTTCTCTTTTTTGAAATTTTGTTTTAAAATTATATTTAAGTGTGTAACAAATGAGGGGTAATTTATTTTATTTTTACCCCAACCCCGCATTATGCGGGGCTATAACAGGGGCGTACCAATTTAAACATTACGTGCCTTCCCCATAATCACCAAAATAAAAACCTTCGCCAAAATCTGAAAATTTCCTATAGGTCACTGCTCCAAAATTCAAACCAATACAGCAGTTATTGCCCATTTTTAAGAGGTTGGGGTTTGGTATGTAAATTTCAAAAAAATTTTTTTCATTTCCTATAAACATTTTTTTGGGTTTGCCCCCGATTTTCATTCCCCCGATTTGTTACACACTCAAATCTTTTTTAATCAAAATTTAATGATATTTTAATAATATCTTAATTTATTTATATTGGTATTTTACGTTTATTTAGAGTCTGTCCATAATGTATGAATAATTCAAAAAAAATAAAGATTAGTTGCCACAGATTATCAAAAAATTATTTATTATAAATCTGTGAAATCTGGTGCGCCACGAGGCGTGTGTATATATTAATTAAATACCTAATTGTATGAAAGTTACAATCATTCCAATTTGTCGTTCAGAATGAAGCAGTTGCGATAATGTAGGTGGAAACTAATACACTAAAGCTCGCAATGAG
>JACQWN010000034.1 GCA_016209245.1 Bacteroidia bacterium | reverse complement strand
TGTCAAATGTAGTTTAAAGGGGTTTTTAGAGTGGGCTCATATATGAATAATTCAGGTTAACATAAATTTTTAATATTATGAAAAAAATTACTGTTTTAATGGTCTTAGCTGTATTTTCAGCTATTATCGGTTTTTCACAATCAAAAACGATTGTGAAAGGGAAAATTACTCAGACAAATCTTTATGCAAAAGATTTATCTGCAAGCACGATAGTCTGTAATACTAGTTATATACCGGGAACAACAATGGACCTTGAGTTTACAATTACCATTAATACTCCCGACGATGAATATGGTGATTCGGTAGCCATGGTTTTTCCTGCAGGTTTTACTATAAATAGCGGCAGCGACCCGATTGCTATTGCTACTCAAGGACAAGGTGATGAAGCACTGAACGGGATAGCCGGACAAGTTATAAGCTGGGGTGATAATGATAATTCATACGGCGGGATTGAGCCCGGCGCACATATTTTTCTGGTCAATGTTACTATTGGTGCAGGTGTTTCAGGAGATCAACCAATAGATTATTTTATTTCAGGAGATACATGGGGGGGAAATCCTGTGGATGCATCAGGCACTTGTATTATTTCCCAACCTCAACCTGATGATGTTGGTATTATTGATATTATTACACCTGTAACCGGTATGAATTTAACAGCTACAGAAACAGTGCAGGTAACTGTGAGAAATTTCGGCACAAATTCTCAATCTAATATTTCCGTCAGATATAGAGTAAACGGAGGACCGCCTAAAAACGGAACAGTTCCCGGCCCTATTGCTTCAGACGGAACTGCAAATTTTACTTTCACTCAACTGGCGGATTTGTCTGCTCCAGGCGTATATGCTATTGAAGCATGCACCACTATGCCCGGTGATGATAATAATAATAATAACTGCCTGACTGATTCGGTTACTAATTATGGGAGTGATATTATTATGGGACTTGTAAGAACAATAAATACATGTAACAGTAATTTTTATGATTCAGGAGGTCCGGCAGCTTCTTATCAGAATAATGAAAACGACACCGTTACAATTTACCCTGATATAGCAGGAATGCGGGTTAAAGCAGTATTTTCTTCATTTGACCTGGAAAGCGGGTACGATTATCTTTACGTATATGACGGTGACAATACTACTGCACCACAAATCACAGGAAGCCCGTTTTCAGGAAGTACTGTCCCATCTGCTCTTTCTAATTTAATAGCATCAAACCCTGATGGCGCTTTGACTTTTGTATTTATCTCCGATTTTTCTATCAACAATTCAGGATGGGAAGCGGCAATAAGCTGTGTCGCCGCCCCAAGCGATGACCTTGCAGTTTTATCCGTAATTATGCCTGATAAATATGTATTTGAGAGCAGCATTACTATAAATGCTGTTATAAAAAATAATGGAACAGCTCTTAAACCTGCAGGTCAGATTGTAAATTTCAAAGAAGGCGCTGTTCTTCTTGGTTCTTCTGTTACAAACATTGACCTTGCTGAATCTGAAATTGATACTGTAAATTATTCGTGGAATGCAACCTCCGGCTATCATTTAATTTCTGCTGAAGTTTTACCTGATGATGACAGCTTAAACAATATTTCATCTAATGGTATAGATGTATTTAAAGCGAACTGGCTGGTAGAAAGCTTTGAAGGGGCGATATTTCCACCTGCAGATTGGACTGACCCGGACACATGGAATCAATGGAATAACCCTGTCAATGCATGGCATGGTGTGCAATATGCTTATTGTTCCACAGGTTCAACCGATGCACGTTTAATTACCCCTATACTTTCAGTTACCAATACCGACTGGATTAGCTTCTGGGCTTTTACAGCAGCCGCCGCAAATTTCCCGACAATTAAAATTCAGTATTCTGTTGATAAAGTTACATGGCTTGATGTCAGCGGTATTATTTATACATTAACTAATACATATACCCGCTATCAGGAAGCTCTGAATCTTAACGGCAATTTTTATTTCGCTTTTGTATGCACAAATAACAGCGGCGCTTCAGCAAGAATGGACCTTGTTGGCGCACCACCTGTTTATTTAGCTCCTGTTGATGCCGGTGTTATTGACATATTATCTCCTGCAAGCGGTCCTATGTTAACTTCCTCTGAAACTATTCAGATATTGGTACAAAACTTCGGTTTAAACCCTGTTTCAAATATCCCGGTTTCTTATTCTGTAAACGGAGGAGCGCCTGTTAACGAAGTAATATCAGTTGCACTTGCACCTGATAGTACTGTATCTTATACTTTTTCTCAATCTGCTGATTTATCTGTTCCCGGCACATATACTGTTACCGCCTGTACTAACATTATCACAGATGGTAATACCGCCAATGACTGTTTTACCGATTCAGTAATAAACTATGGCAATAGTGTGCTTATGGGAATAGTTGATACTGTCGCACTTTGCTCCGGTAACTTTTATGATTCCGGAGGTCCTCTTAATCCTTACAATAACAATGAAAATTGTACTCTTACTATCTATCCCTCTATAACAGGTAATCGTGTAAGCGTTTCTTTCACAGCTTTTGATGTTGAAACCGGCTGGGATTATTTATATGTATATGATGGCGAAAATACTTCCGCTCCTCAGGTATCAGGCAGTCCTTTTACAGGCAACACTATTCCTCCTGCACTTGCTGAGTTAATTGCCAGCAATCCTGCCGGTGCCTTAACTTTTGTATTTATTTCTGATGTTTCTGTTACCAATGCGGGTTGGGAAGCCACAATCACTTGTATTACCCCGCCGGCAAACGATTTAAGTGTTGTTGATGTAATTATGCCTGATAAATATGTGTTTGAAGGAAATACATCAATAAGAGCCGTTGTCAGAAATACAGGAACAAATCTTCAAGCTGCAGGCATACCGGTAACCTTCAGACAAGGGGCGACAGTTTATGGAACTAGTGCCACTACTATTGATCTCTCTGCCGGAGAAACTGACACAGTCAATTATATATGGGTGGCAGGTCCTGCAGGTTACCATCATTTAACTGCTGAAGCGCCTGCAGATGACGATACCACTAATAACTCCGCTATTGACAGTATTGATGTTTATAAACCCGGCACTCTTGTTGAAAGCTTTGAAGGAGCTATTTTCCCGCCGGCAGACTGGTCAAGCCCTGATACATGGGCTCAATGGAATTTCCCCGCTAATGCATGGCATGGATCGCAATATGTTTCTTGCCCCGCCGGCTCAATTAATTCACGACTTATAACACCATTGCTGTCAGTTACAAGCGGCGACTGGATAAGCTTTTGGGCTTTTACCAGTGCAATATCTGATTTCCCCACATTTAAAATCCAATATTCTCCTGATACTGTTACATGGACAGATGTAAGCGGAAATATTTTTACACTATCCAACATCAAAACAAGATACCAGGAAAACCTGAGCTTAACAGGAAATTATTACTTCGCTTTTGTTTGTGACAATAACAATCCAACATATTCCGGCAGAATGGATCTTGTTAATGCTCCGTTACCGTACAAAACTTTGGTTCCCAAGCTCAATGGAATATCCCTGTTTATTATACTATTAACGGCGGCCCTCAGATTATTGAAACTATTACTGATACTATTGTTCCAGGTGCTGCTTTAAATTATACTTTCGCTCAGACAGCCGATTTATCAATTATTGGAGGATATTTATTCGTTATATGCACAAATATGCCTGGTGATGCAGATAATACCAATGACTGCATAACCGATTCAATTATAAATTATGGGAATAATATTATTATGGGCATACCAAGCCCTATTACGACCTGCACAGGCGATTTTTATGATTCAGGCGGACCTTCAGCGAATTATAATGATGACGAAAACTACACATTAACAATTATACCTGATAGTCCGGGTTCGATGGTACAAATAAGCTTTACTACTTTTGATATTGAAACAGGGTGGGATTTTTTATATGTGTATAATGGTATTAATACTTCTGCTCCTCAAATTTCTGGCAGTCCGTTCACAGGTAATACAGTACCCGCAGAGCTTGCCCAATTGACAGCTTCAAATCCTTCAGGCGCTTTAACTTATGTATTTACTTCTGATTTTATGATAAACCAGCCGGGTTGGGAAGCGACAGTCACTTGTGTTACTCCGCCTGCCAATGATGTTTCGGTAATTGATATAATAACTCCTGTATCAGGTCCGAATTTAACAAATTCTGAACCCGTAGAAATTATTGTCATAAATAATGGAACAGTTACCCAATCCAATATCCCTGTTTACTATGTTATTAATGGAGGATTGCAGATTGATGATATAGTTCCGGGTCCCCTGGCTGCTTTTGAAAGTGTAAATTTTATTTTTTCGCAGACTGCCGATTTATCCTTACCCGGTATTTATAGTCTTGAAGCCTGCACCGATATGACCGGCGATGTTTTATCAGGAAACGATTGCGTTACCGAAGTAATTGAAAACTGGGGAGATGTTTTTCCAATAGGTTATTATGGTACTGTTGTGACCTGCAATGGTTCTTTTACTGATATTGGCGGACCAACTGCTAATTATCCGGACAATGAAAACGATACAATAGTATTTATTCCTGCTACTGCCGGTGCCATGTTAAGATTTAACTTTACTTCTTTTAATACAGAAAACAATTGGGATTTTCTATATGTTTTTGACGGTTTAAATACTACAGCTCCACAAATAGCAGGAAGTCCGTTTGATGGAAATATTATACCTGCTGAACTTTCACCGGTTACAGCTTCTAATCCAACAGGCGCTATTACATTTGTTTTCACTTCTGATGTTTCTATAAATCGTCCCGGATGGGTAGCTGATATTACCTGCTTTTACCCCCCTGTTATTATTTCTCAGCCAATAAGCCAGACAAAATGCATAGACGAAACCGTAACTTTTTCCGTTTCCGCAAATGGTAATCAACCGTTAATTTATCAATGGCAGTACAATGGTGTTGATATTGCAGGCGCTACTGATACCACTTATGCAATAGCATCTGTTTCAGTTGCTGATGCAGGTAATTATACTTGCATAATATCAAATGTTGACAGCACAGTTACCAGTAATATTGCTGTTCTTACAGTTCTTTCACCCCCTGCTATTACTCTGCAACCTGTAAGTCAAAATTTATGCGTAGGGCAAAGTGTAACCTTCGGTGTAACGGCTACCGGCTCCGCTCCCCTTACTTATCAGTGGAAAAAGAATGGAATTAATATTCCCGGTGCAATCAGCAATAGTTATACAATTAATCCAATAGCTGCTTCTGATGCCGGTGATTATACATGCACAGTTAGTAATACATGCGGAAATATAACAAGCAGCATTGCTATGCTGACCGTGTATTCTCCTCCTGTTATTGCTATACAACCACTCGGTCAAACAGTCTGTGAAAACGAAAATGTTACTTTCAGCATTAGTGTAACAAGCGCTATTTCTCTCAGCTATCAATGGAAAAAAGACGGGACAGATATTTCAGGTGCGACATCAGCCAGCTATGCTATTAATTCTGCCGCTCTTGCCGATGCTGGTGATTATACATGCTTTGTAAGCAATTCATGCGGAAATATTACAAGCGATATAGCAACATTAACTGTCAATTCTTTACCTTTAGCAGCAATTACTCCCGGTGCAACTATATTCTGCGACGGAGGGTCAGTAGTTCTGGATGCAAATACCGATCCCGGATTAATATATCAATGGTTACAAAACGGGCTAATTATTACAGGGGCAACAAATTCTTCTTACACAGTAACCGAATCAGGAGATTTCTCAGTTGTTATTACCGATAGTAACAGTTGTTCAAATACTTCAGCCGAAGAAACTGTTACAGTTTATCCTCTTCCTGCTGCAAATGCCGGATTTGACCAAGGTGTATGCCCTAATGATATAGTGATACTCTCCGCAACAGGCGGAATAGACTATGTCTGGGATAATGGTGTTATTCAGAATACGCCATTTGTAGCAATTGTTACAACAACTTATACTGTAACAGTTACTGATAATAACGCGTGCACCAATACTGATGAAATGACTGTTTTTGTGAATCCCACTTTTGATGCAACAATTACTACAACCGATACTGTATATTGCACAAATGAGCTCCCCGTTAATCTTACTGCTTTTGACGGCGGAGGTATCTGGAGCGGAACAGGAATTACTGATTCAGGAAATGGAACATTTAATCCCGCTGTTGCAGGTACAGGACAACATGAAATTATTTATACAATATCAAGCGGATGCGGTGATGCTGATACAATTTACTTAAATGTTTATACTGCACCGGTTGCAAATGCAGGAATTGATCAGGAAGTTTGCCAAGGAACCAATGTTGTTCATTCTGCTACAGGCGGAATAAGCTATATCTGGGATAATGGTATTACTCAGGATACACCATTTACAGCCCTTGTTACAACAACTTATACTGTAACAGTTGCTGATATTAACGGATGCGCCGATACTGATGATGTATTGGTTACTGTTAATGAGAGTCCTGTTGTTGACCTTGGTGCATATAATCAATCAGCTTGCGAGGGTGAAACTATCACTCTTGATGCCGGTGCAGGTTTTGTTTATGAATGGTCTGATGGTTCGACAGATCAAACTCTCGCTGTTTCAACCAATGGTATTTATTCTGTTACAATTACAGATATTAATGGTTGTATTGCTTCAGATTCAGTTGATATAACTATTAATTTCAATCCTGTTATTGATCTTGGTGCATATAATCAATCGGGTTGTGCAGGTGAAACTATTACACTTGACGCAGGTGCAGGATATATTTATGAATGGTCTGAAACCTCTGTAACACAAACTATAAATATTACAAACGATGGTATTTATTCTGTTACAATTACTGATTTGAATGGTTGTACCGGATCAGACTCTGCTGATGTTACCTTTAACATTAATCCTGTTGTTGACCTTGGAGCAACTACCCAGACTGCATGTGAAGGAGAAATTATTGCTTTAGATGCAGGAGCGGGATATGTTTATGAATGGTCGGATGGCTCTGTTACACAAATTAATGATGTTACCGCTAATGGCGTTTATACAGTTACAATTACTGATATAAACGGATGCACAGCTTCCGATTCAGTTAATGCTGTATTTAATCCATCCCCGATAATTGACCTTGGCGCCTATAATCAAACTATTTGTGCCGGCGAAAGTATTACCCTTGATGCAGGTGCGGGATATATTTATGAATGGTCGGATGGCTCTGTTACACAAACCATTGATGTATCCAGTGATGGAATATTTTCAGCAACAATCACTGATGAAAACGGTTGCACCAATTCTGATTCTGTTATGATTAGTGTATCCGATTCAATTATTCTTGCACTCACAACAATTGATGCAAGCTGCAATGGTTTTGCTAATGGTTCAGCAGATTTAACGGTATCAGGCGGTTTAATGCCTTATATTTTTGATTGGTCAAATGGTGAAACAACAGAAGATATTAACAGCATAGCTGCAGGAATATATAATGTTACCGTTACTGATGCTAATTACTGCAGTTCTACCGGCTCTGTCACTATTACCGAACCTGCGGAACTGCTCGCTGCAATTATAACAACAACAGATGTTTTGTGCTTTGGTGACACTAATGGCTCTGCTACGGTTGAAGAAATAGGTGGTACTCCTCCATATTCATATCTGTGGACATCAGGCGCAACAACTATTACTGCTATTAACTTGCCCTCAGGTATATATTGTATAACAGTTACGGATTCACATGGATGCACAAAGACAGAATGTGTAGTTATTGGTGAACCTGCTCCATTGGATACTGTTTCTGTAACAACAACTGAAGATGACGGCGGCTGTAATGGCAGCGCTTTTATAGTTGTGACCGGCGGAACTTCACCATATACTTATATATGGAGTGATGGCGGAGATGGACAAAATTTATGTTATGGTACATATTCAGTTACAATTACTGATGCAAATGGTTGTATCTTAGTTGTTAATAACATATATATCGGCTTGGTTTCAATTCCTCAAATAACAAATAATTCACCAATCAGAATATATCCGAATCCGACAAAAGGAATTGTTTATATTTTCAATGCAGAGAAATCAAAAGTATTTGTATATAATATACTTGGTGAATTAATAACCACCGTTGACAACGATTCATCAATAAAGACAATTGATATTTCTGATAAATCTAAAGGAATTTATTTTGTAAAAATAAATATTGGCAGTGATGTTTTTAATGAAAAAATTCTATATGAAATTTATTAACAGAGAATCGGAAATAAAATTTCTGCATAATCATTTTGACAGCGAGCCGAATTCGCTGTTGTTTCTATATGGTCCTAAAAGCAGCGGGAAAAGCACCCTCTT
The DNA here is from genome assembly GCA_016209245.1 of Bacteroidia bacterium. Classification (GTDB taxonomy): domain Bacteria; phylum Bacteroidota; class Bacteroidia; order Bacteroidales; family BM523; genus JACQWN01. The sequence continues at coordinate 223 of JACQWN010000034.1, read as the reverse complement.
AAGCAAAGTCGTTAATGAAATTGATACTAAAAAATATGTGATCAATTTTCTTGATTTAAGAGAAATGCTTATTTATGATTTTAACAGCTTTATAGACAGGTTCTTTCCAAAAACATTATACGATAAGGTTCAGGATTTAGCCGACGGTATTACTTTTAATATAGGATTTTTTGGAATCAATTTAAAAGATGATGAAAAGCTATTGAGTCAGAATCCTTTTAAG
>JACQWN010000593.1 GCA_016209245.1 Bacteroidia bacterium | reverse complement strand
CTTCGGCACCTATACTCCTGACAGTGTTGATTATCCTGATTATGCCCATCCTCTTGCTGTTGCTGTTGAATCGGGAGAATTTGAATTTGGAATAGTGTTTTGCGGAAGTGGTAATGGTATGAGCATGGCTGCTAATAAACATAGCGGCATCCGGTGTGCTGTATGCTGGAATGTTGAAATTTCAAAGCTTGCCCGGCTGCACAATAACGCAAATATTTGTTCAATACCTGCAAGGTTTATTTCAAATGAACAGGCAATTGAAATTGTAAACGGTTTTTTAACCGGAAAATTTGAAGGAGGAAGACATATTCAACGGATTAGTAAAATTTCTATTAAGTAAATTATGGTAACTATTTAGTACCTTATCAAAAATATCTTGTCACTTTTTGGCAAAATATTAAAGAAAAATGCCACAAATTGCACAGATTAACGCAGATTAAAGAAAAAATGAATTTATAAAATCTGTGTAATCTATGGCAATATTCCTTTTTTTGTTTGTGGCTTGTCCACGTTAGGTATAAACGTTATTATTCCACCGAAGTACGAAAAAAAATACGAATTTACGAATTACGAAATGGTTCATGGCTGGCAAATTCGTAATTCGTAAGCGTTGCATTGCGATGCATTGAGTTTGTCGAAATGAGCTTGTCGAAATGTTCGTAAAAAAATCGTACTTCGGTGGGATAATATACGTATGAAATAACATTGACCTAAATAAATACAAATTATGAATGAATATCATAGAAAATTTTTAAAAGACTCGGAGCGGGTTGCTTTCGACACACATCACCGCGATATTATAAGGTACAACATGTCGAAATATGAAGCTGCCGTTGAAAATGGAAAGCTTCAGTTTTTTGATTTGGAACTTGCAAGAAAAAGAGCTGCATATATAAAAAGAAAAACTATTGGAAATCTTGATAAATATCTCGAAGAATTTGAAACAAATTTTATTAAAAACGGCGGAAAGGTAATTTGGGCGGTTGACAACAATGAGGCAACAACAGAAATAATTAAAATAGTCAAAGCCCGTTCGACAAAAACAGTGGTTAAAAGCAAATCAATGACCACTGAAGAAATAGGGATCAATAAATTATTGGAAGAAACCGGAGCCGAGGTCATTGAAACAGACCTTGGTGAATATATTGTACAGCTTGCCGGTGAAAGACCTTACCATATAGTTACTCCAGCCATGCATAAATCATGTAAAGAAATTGCCGGGCTTTTTAATAAAAAATTCGGAACACCTCCCGATAGTTCCGCCACATATTTATCGAACTATGTAAGGGATTTATTAAGGACGAAATTTACTTCGGCCGGCATTGGAATTACAGGTGCAAATTTTCTGCTCGCCGATATCGGAGGTGTGGCTGTGACCGAAAATGAAGGAAACGCTTTAATGTCAACATCATTTCCTTCCGTTCATATCGTACTAGCCGGTATTGAAAAAATTATACCCTCAATGGAAGATCTGAATATTTTATGGTCATTATTATCTTCTTTTGGTACAGGCCAAAAAATTACCGCCTATAATACGATTTTTACCGGACCGCGTAAAGATGGAGAATTTGACGGGCCTGACCAAATGTTCGTTATATTGCTTGACAATAACAGGACAAAATTACTTTCTCAAAATAATTTATATGAAGCTTTATGTTGCATCCGATGCGGTTCATGCCTGAATGCATGCCCTGTTTACCGGAATATCGGCGGATATACGTATGATTCAGTTTACGGAGGCCCTATCGGTTCAATAATTACACCTTATCTTTATGGATTGGAAAAATATAAGCACTTAAGCTTTGCCTCGTCGCTCTGTGGAAAATTTAATGAAGAATGTCCCGTTAAAATTGATATTCAGCGGCTGCTTCTTCTGAATCGTCAGACATTTATTGAAAACGGCATGACTGAAAAAAAAGAAATACGTGTCATTAACTACTGGAAAAAAGCTATGTTAAATCGCCGTTTTCTTAATCTTTTCGGACGCCCGTTAAAAAATGCAGGTATGAAATTATTTGTTAAAAAAGCTTGGGGAAAACGAAGGAAATTGCCAAGGTTTCAGGAAAGTTCTTTCAATCGTCAATGGAAAGCATATATTAAAAAAATTGTATATTAGTACAATTATTTTAAAAAATAAGCTTATGGTACAACCAGTGATAAATGATTGTTATTCAAGGGAAGAGATTGAAATAGCCAAATTTTATAAGGCGTTTTCTCACCCGGCACGATTAGCTATTTTACGGCTGTTGATGAACAACGATGGTTATTATGTAAATGAAATTGTAGAACAATTACCGATTTCGCAATCATCTGTTTCACAGCACTTAAAAGAGCTAAAGGAAATCGGAATAGTTAATAGCGAGTATCAGCCGCCAAAAATAAAATATACCTTTAACTCCGAGATATTCAAGCATTTTGTAAGTTTTCATACCGATTATTTTAAGCACAAAATCTTCAATAAAGAAAATAAGTGAAATCACTTATTCTTTATTCTTTGTATCTATCCAGATAGTTACCGGACCATCATTTATTAGTGATATTCTCATCATAGCACCAAATTCTCCGGTTTTTACCGTTTTTTCCAAATCGGCAGACAGTTGTTTAATAAATGTCTCATAAATGAGAATTGCCGTCTCATGTTTTGCCGCATTTATGTATGATGGCCTGTTGCCCTTTTTTGTCTTTGCATGAAGTGTAAACTGACTGATAACCAGTATTTCTCCACCGGTTTCTTTGACCGAAAGGTTCATCACACCGTTTTGGTCGTTAAAAATTCTTAATTGGACAATTTTGGAGCTCAACCATTCAACATCTTCGCTCGTATCATTATCTTCAATTCCGTAAATTATTGCTGAATTGTAAAATTACTGAATTGTTAATTTGTCTTTTGTATCGTCATATCATAGTCATTCACTTCGAGTCATACAATTGTCATTCGCTTCGCTGTCATACAGTTGTATAAAACAATTGTATAACTACCGTATGACTACTGTATGACTGTTTTTTAGAATCACAAAACTTGACAGCTTGTAGTATATATCAAACATATATCATTTTTTAGAAGAGAGTTAATGGCATAGATATTGTCAAAATATTCAGGGATTTTTTGAAATAATTAAAAAAAATGATTTTTTTTTAAAAATTTTTATGAAAAAACGTAACAAAAATAATTTTTTAAAGTATAAAACCATAAAACCTACAGAAAATGAGAAAAAATTTACTTTTTTTATTTATTCTGATTCCGGCATTTTTAGTAAATGCCCAGATTCCATCCGGTTATTATGACGGGACACAGGGGCTTACAAGCGGGCAGTTGAAATCAACACTGCATAATATCATAAAAGGCCATACCGAATTAGAGTATGATGCCTTGAAAGAATTAATAAAGCTGACTGACCAGGATCCTAATAATTCCGACAATATTATTTTAATATATACAGGCAGATCACAAGCGAAAAACACTTTTGGAACCAATCCCGACGACTGGAATCGTGAGCATGTCTGGGCGAAATCGCATGGTGATTTTGGCGAAACCAAGCCCTGCGGCACCGACCTTCATCATATCCGTCCTGCTGATGCCAGCGTTAATAGCGACAGGGGCAACAAGGATTTCGACAATGGCGGCACACCCCACTCCGAAGCAACCGGATGTAATTATGATGATGATTCATGGGAACCACGCGATGAAGTCAAAGGCGACATTGCCAGAATGATGTTTTATATGGCTGTCCGCTATGAAGGTACTGACGGAGAACCCGACCTCGAGATTGTTGATTATACAGGAACAGAAGGAACGCCGACTTTCGGCAAACTATCAGCCCTTATTGAATGGAATACCCAAGACCCTGTTGATAACTTTGAAAGAAACAGAAATGAAATAATATTTCAATATCAGCAAAACCCCAATAATATGGGGGCAAGGTGCAAATATTTCATCAAAAGTAAAACAAAAAATCAGTTTTTCAGTTTACCCCAACCCCGTTAAAGATGTATTTTTCTTTTCAGCTCCACAGTTGCTGAACGAAAAAATCTCCATTATTATTTTTGACGCTATCGGCTCACCAATAAAGAGCTATGACAATTTTAACGTATCCAGAAAAAATTCTGTTAATGTTGGCGATCTGGTGGTTGGCGCTTATTTTGTCAAATTTATTTGCGGTGAATTTTCAAGAGTCGAAAGAATCGTAATTGATAAATAATTAAGAGAAGAGCGTTTTGCAACCTTTTTTTGAAAAAAAAAATAAAAAAGTTGGGGCTATGTTGATAATGATTTATAGGTTTAAAGAATTACCAGGATTCTAATATTCAAGCAATTAACCTGTTGATAACTTTTTTTATTACTTTTTGAAACCCCGACCATAAATTATTCGTAAAAGGAAGTGTGTGCAGTAAACAAATTTTAATTTAAAAATATGTTACACCCCCAAAAATTAAAACTATGAAAAAAAATAAATTATCCGCAACCAAGGGGAAAATACCCCCCCCCATTTCGCTGATTATCAGCGGATTGACTATTTACGTAATGACGTTTTTCTTTAACGGCGCCTTTGCCCAGACGGGGGAAAAATTTGCTACCGGCGGTAATAACCTCGCCGAAGGTGATTTCCTTGGGTCGAAAAATAATGCCGCTTTACTGATAAAGACTAATAATACCGCGAGAGGTATTATTACGCCCAAAGGGTTCTGGGGCATCGGGACTAAGATGCCCGGCTACCCGCTTGACGTCGCGGGCAGGGCGCATTTCAGCAGAAATACGTACATGGACAGCACGTTGTTCGCCTTAAATATCGAGATAGCACTACTGACCAAAACAGCGTCGCTGCTTGTTCTGCAGAATGCCGTTGTAAACGGTATAGTAACAATCGGTAATGTTTTAACGCTTGATGGCGCTGCCGGCAGCATTACGTCGGCGACCGGCTCGGTCAGCTTTCAGGACGACAACCTGGTAACCACAGGAGCGGTTGCTATCGGTTGTCTTTCCCCTGCATCCGGTTATAAGCTGGATGTTAACGGAGCGGCTAAATTACTTGGTCCATTAACAATAGGGTCAAGTACTGTTATTGACGGCAACACTGACCAGATTAGATCTACGTCGGGGGTAATAAATTTCGGCAATACAAATATTACTACCGGGGGAAGCATTACTGCGGCTAATATTATTTCGACGGGTGCTAACCAATTTAATAACCTGTATGTATCACATAACCTCGAAGTCGGTAGTAATATAAAATGTTTGGGAGAATATAACGGTAACAAAATTTTTGCGAATCAGATTTCCATAGGGGTACAGAACCCGCAGGCGCCACTCGATGTTCAGGGCGATGCTATTATACGCGGATGGCTCTACGTGCAGGATGGTGTCGTAGTGGGCAAGCGGTTCAAAGGTGGGTCGGCTGAAGTAGATACCATAAAACCCCGTGAGCCGGGCACAAAAGAAGTAGTGATACAGGAAGTAAAGTCGGAAAAGATGGTATCCGATACCATGAAAACAACGGAAATGGAAATTTCAAAGGCACGCATTTACGAAACCTGGTCAGAAAAGATGGAAACATACCGGATTATTGCCGACACTGTGGAGACGCAGAAGATGGAACTTGAACAGTTGACCGCCGATACTATGTATTCATCCAAGGTACAAACCGATAAAATAGAAACGACGCAGGAAGTTAAGGTAGGTAATGAAATAAAGATTGATGGAACAAATGGGACCATAACCGCCAATAAAGTTAACGCTAATAATATGGTTATAAGCGGGCAAACGAATTTAAGCCAATTGCACATAACCGATTCTATTAAAATAGGTAATTCAGTGTGGATAGGAGGTATTAATAGTGATATACCGGCATCATATAATCATATTTATTCAGATGATGGGTATTTATCTGTTCAATGCAAAAAATTTGACTATAATACTATTATCAATGCTTATAATAACGGAAAAGTAGGTATTGGTACTTATAATCCGCATGAAAAATTAGACATTGACGGAAATTTAAGGATAAGAAACGGTGATATTTATTTAAAAGATTATGCGAGTTTAAATCATGGTTTAGGTTGGTATGGGACTGGCAAATTATTTGCAGGACAGGATATTAATGGTCCTGTACTTTATGGTTTCAACGGCGGTGCATTGGGAATACGAATTGGGACAAATCAGGAATCCGTTGCCTTGAGGTGGACAGGTGAAGGTAATGTTGGGATTGGAACTGAAACACCCGGTGCTAAACTGCATGTTTTTAATGGTAATATTATAAACGGCAGTTCTGATTTTATACTCGGTATAGACGATGACCGTCCGCAAGGCGTTAAGCACGGAAACAGGGCATTGGTGCATGACGGATATGGAACCGGTACAGAACAAAAAGATTTACTTGCAATAA
>JACQWN010000592.1 GCA_016209245.1 Bacteroidia bacterium | reverse complement strand
ATACATTGCGGAAATTTATCCAATTGGCAGTATAAATTAAATGGATACCAATAAAATAAATAAATATATATATATATATATAAGTGTCTGACAGCTAACTAATTAGTGTCTGTCCATAAAGTCAATATTTTCACGCAAAGTCGCAAAGAGCGCAAAGAAATTTAGCTGATTATTAATACTTTGCGTTCTTGGCGTCTTTGCGAGAAATTCTTAAAAAGGATATTACAGACAGTCACTAATTATTTGTAATGATACTTGTATCATCAATATTATTTTCAATATTATTTTCAATATTATTATTATTCAAGTTTACAATACCATTTTTTTCCTGCACTGTGGTTTCAACATTCGTTACATCTGCAATTTCATCATTTTCACGTAATTGTATTAATCTGACACCCTGTGTCGCCCTTCCCATAACACGAATACTTTTTACAGACATACGTATCGTAATCCCTGAACGATTAATAATCATCAGATCAGAATTATCGGTAACACATTTAATAGCAATAAGTTTTCCTGTTTTTTCAGTGATATTCAATGTTTTAACACCTTTTCCCCCCCTGTTTGTGATTCTGTAATCGGCTAATAATGAGCGCTTGCCATACCCTTTTGCCGAAACGACAAGAACATCATCATTTTCATTTTTCGCACAAATCATACCAATCACAAAATCATCATTTTCAAGCCTTATGCCACGCACACCTGAAGCAATACGTCCGATTGACCTTACAATTTTTTCATTAAAACGAATAGCTTTGCCCGTACTCGACGCAATTAAAATTTCATTTGTACCATCAGTCAATCTAGCTTCGATAAGCTGGTCTCCTTCCCTCACGATAATGGCATTGACTCCTTTCAGCCGTGGACGTGAGTACTCTTCCAGATAAGTTTTTTTAATTGTACCTTTTTTTGTACATAAAATGACGAAATTGTTGTTAATATATTCTTTATTGGTCAAATCCTTAACATATATATATGCTTTCACTTTATCGTTAGGTTCAATACTGAGCAGGTTTTGAATAGCTCTGCCTTTGGAAGCCCTGGTTCCTTCGGGTATTTCATATACTTTCAGCCAGTAACATTTGCCATTTTCGGTAAAAAGCAGGATTGTATTATGCATTGTTGCAATGAAAATATCTTCAAGAAAATCTTCATCACGGTCAGTGCTACCTTTTGAACCGACACCTCCCCTGTTTTGTATTTTGAATTCAGTCAAAGGAGTACGTTTGATATAACCCAGGCGTGATATTGTAATTACCATTTCATCGTCGGCATAAAAATCTTCCGGGATAAAATCTTCTGCCGCCTGCTCTATTTCAGTTCTCCGTTTATCACCATATTTTGATTTTATTTCAAGCATTTCTTCTTTGATAATCTTCATTCTGAGCGATTCTTTCTCAAGTATCTCTTTAAGTTCTGCAATCAGTTTTATCTGTTCATCATATTCTTGCTTTATTTTTTCTCTTTCTAAACCCGTAAGCCGTTGTAGCCGTAAATCAAGTATATCTTTCGCTTGTATTTCCGACAATCCAAAAACCTCTATTAAACCTGCTTTTGCATCATCAGGAGTTTTTGAAGCCCTGATTAAATTTATTACTTCGTCAAGATGATCAAGGGCTATGAGCAAGCCTTCCAATATATGCGCCTTTTTTTCAGCTTCATTGAGTTCAAATTGTGTTCTTCGGGAAACAACTTCATGACGATGATTAACAAAACATTCAATAAGTTCCCGCAGATTCAGCAAACGCGGACGTCCATTGACCAGAGCAATATTATTAACATTAAATGTGGATTGTAGAGGTGTATATTTAAACAAATTGTTTAAGACGATATTTGATATTGCATCTTTTTTTAGAATAATAATAATTCGAAAACCATCACGACCGGATTCATCATTAACATAAGAAATACCTTCGATTTTTTTCTCATTTACAAGGTCTGCAATTTTTTTAATTAATTCTGCCCTGTTGACCTGATATGGTATTTCAGTGACCACAATTTTTTCACGGCCGGTTGGTGTGATTTCAATTTCAGTTTTTGACCGTATGATTATTCTGCCACGGCCAGTTCTGTATGCTTCTCTGACACCCTGATAGCCATAAATAATGCCTCCGGTAGGAAAATCAGGAGCTTTGATATATTTCATAAGGCCATCAACATCAATTTCCTTATTATCAACATAGGCAATAATTGCATCAATGACTTCAGAAAGATTATGGGGAGGAATATTTGTCGCCATTCCCACAGCAATACCTGATGAGCCATTAACAAGCAAAGTTGGAAGTCGTGTAGGCAGAACGGTCGGCTCTTCAAGTGAATCATCGAAATTTAATTTAAAATTCACTGTATTCTTATCAATATCGGATAAAGTTTCTTCAGCTATTTTATTAAATCTGGCTTCGGTATATCGCATTGCTGCAGGGCTATCGCCGTCGAGAGAACCAAAATTCCCTTGTCCGTCAACTAAAGGATAACGCATTGACCAGGGTTGTGCCATGCGAACCATAGCATCATATACTGCAGTATCGCCATGCGGGTGAAATTTACCAAGCACCTCTCCTACTATCCTTGCTGATTTTTTATATGGTTTGTTTGATGAAAGTCCAAGCTCGTTCATTCCATAAAGCACTCTTCTATGAACCGGTTTTAGTCCATCTCTCACATCTGGTAATGCTCGCGAAACAATAACCGACATCGAATAATCAATATAGGCAGATTTCATTTCCTCCTCGATGTTCACCCTGATGATTTTTTCTTCTTCAATCATATAAATAATTTAAAATATTATTACATTATAAAATATTCCTCAATATTTTTTTTATCATTATTAAATCCGATACCCAACAGTATAATTTTTTTATTTTCATTTGCATATTTAAGCGCATATTGTTTTTTTTGAATCTGTTCAATGGCTTCCTGTGCTGTGCCGAGCTTAAATTCTATTATGTAAATATGTGTTTGAGTTTTGATTACGGCGTCAATTCTGCCGTCACATGTCAGAACTTCGGTTTCAAGCAGTTTTTATGTCATTCAGCAAAATTGCGTTTTCATCCAACGACTTTTCGGATAATGTTTCAAGCAATTGTCTTTCAAAGGAAGCACGTACTTCGTTATTTGGGTAAGAAAGGAAATATTCACCTGTTTTAATCTCATATTTTTTAACTGTTAAATAGCCGGTTTGAAATAAAAGAGCGATTAATTCAAGTTTTGACAGTTCATATTTATTAAAAATATCGCTTGTAACCGGAATATTCTCAAGTTTTGTAATATTAAAATTTCTTTGCTTAATCAGCTTCATTAAAAAAGTAGGTGTACCGCTCTGAAACCAGTAATCTTCAAATTTTCGATTATCAAAAAAATTAAGCAATGAAAATGGATTGTAAACGAAATTTTTTCCGTCCCAGCTATAACCATTGTACCACTTTCTGATCGCAGATTTTAAATCAGGAAAAAACTCATTTAATTCACCTTGAGCAAGAGCCATATATTCAGAAAAATATTTTTCAAGTTCATCTTCAGTATAGCCCGTAAGTATAGAATAATTAGGGTTAAGTGTGATATCGCTTAAATGGTTAAGGTCAGAAAAGATTGATACTTTACTAAATTTGGAAACACCTGTTATAAATAGAAATTTAATGTTCTTTTCATTACCTTTTAATACTGAGTAAAAATTTTTTAATATTATTCTATTCTTTTCTGCTTGTGGAATATCGTCAATATAATCAATTATTGGTTTGTCGTATTCATCAACAAGAATAACAATCTGTTCGGTTTTTGATAATTCTCTAATTAGTTCTCTGAAGCGAAGCCCATAATCCGCTTGTTGTAAAGTAATTTCATATTCTTTCGCTATTTCATCTAATCTTACAATTATACTTTCTATAACAGAAATAGAACTTTTTGAAATGTCACTAAAATCAAAATGAATAATAGGATATTGCCTCCATTCAATTTTATCATAAATCCATAAACCTTTGAAAAGTTCTTTGTTGCCACTGAATATTTCCTTCAAAGTGGTAAGAGTCAATGATTTTCCAAACCGGCGTGGGCGTGATAGAAAATAACTAAAGCCAGTAGTAATTAATTTATAAATAATTTCAGTTTTATCAACATAAACGCAATTATCGTTTATCAAACGTGAAAATTCCTGTTTACTTATAGGGAGTATTTTCATATATTATAATTCAAGCCAAAAACACAAAATACAAAGATAAAAAAATACTATTAAAATATTAAAAAATATTAAAAAAATTAGTCATAATAAATATTAACAATTAAATGTTTATAATTCCCTATAAATATCTAAATTTGTATTTAAAAAAAATTTATATTTCCGCACTTAATTCAGGTATCAAATTTTGAAGGATAATGGATGATAAATTTTCACAGAATATAAGAGATATATTATCGTATAGCCGTGAAGAAGCTATTCGGCTGGGAAATGAATTTATAGGCACCGAGCATCTTTTTCTCGGTATTTTACGTGAAGGTGAAGGCCCTGCTATTGATAATCTGATAGCATTAGGTGTTGATTTGTATGAAATAAAGAGAAAAATTGAGGACAGAATCAGGAAAGACAAGATAGTCAATATTAAGGATGAAGAAAATTTACCATTACTTAAGCCAACTGAAAAAGCTTTAAAGCTATTATTTCTTGAAGCAAAATCGTTCAAGAGCGAGGCCATTAGTTCTTTTCATTTATTGCTTGCAATATTAAAAGATGAACAAAGCATTGTAACTCAAATTCTTAATGAGACAGATATTAACTATCATTTATTAAAAACCAAGTACAAAAGCAACCAATCGCGAATCAGAGCCGAATTTGATGAGGATGATGATGATGAACGGCCATCTTACCATCAAAGCAGTAGTAAAAATCCTGCTCCTGCTAGCGGCAAAACAACATCAGATACACCTGTGCTTGATAATTTCGGAATAGATCTGACTAAAGCGGTCGAGGAGAATCGTCTTGACCCGATAATTGGGCGGGAAAGAGAGATTGAAAGGTTAGCCCAGATTTTAAGCAGGAGGAAAAAGAACAATCCTGTTTTAATTGGTGAGCCGGGTGTCGGTAAATCAGCTATCGCTGAAGGATTAGCGATGCGGATAGTGCAGAAAAAAGTTTCACGGGTATTATTTGGCAAACGGATTATCAGTCTTGACCTTGCTTCTATTGTCGCCGGCACTAAATACCGCGGGCCGCAGCCAATATGTTAAAACCCGCATTAGCACGGGGTGATATTCAATGCATTGGGGCTGCGACACTTGATGATTACCGTCAATATATAGAAAAAGACGGCGCATTGGAGCGCAGATTTCAAAAAGTTATGGTAGAACCTACTACAATTGATGAAACAATTGAAATATTAAATAATATAAAAGACAGGTATGAAGACCATCATAATGTAACATATACACCCGATGCTATTGATGCTTGCGTCCGGCTGACACAAAGATATATAAGCGACCACCATTTACCCGATAAGGCAATAGATGCTTTAGATGAAACCGGCTCGAGGGTACATATACATAATATTCACGTTCCAAAACGGATATTGGATCTTGAAAAACAAATAGAAATTACACGACAAGATAAAATCAGGTCGGTAAAAAGTCAAAACTTTGAACAAGCGGCAAGTTACAGAGATAAAGAAAAAGAGCTTCTTGCATTAATTGAGATTGAAAAACAAAAATGGGAAAGAGAGCTGTCGAAACACAAAGAAACAGTAACATCGGAACATGTTTCAGAGGTAGTCGCCATGATGACGGGCATACCTGTACATCGTATTGCACAAGCGGAAGGTCAACGGCTTGTTAAAATGTATGATGAAATACAGGATAAAGTTGTCGGACAAAATGAAGCTATTAAGAAGATTGTCAGAGCTATACAGCGAAACCGCGCAGGTCTTAAAGATCCAAATAAGCCAATTGGCACTTTTATTTTTCTTGGACCTACCGGGGTAGGAAAAACACAACTGGCAAAAATTCTTGCAGAATATTTGTTTGATTCTCAAGATGCTTGTATCCGTATTGATATGAGCGAATATATGGAAAAATTTTCCGTGTCACGTCTTGTAGGTGCTCCTCCCGGCTATATCGGCTATGAAGAAGGCGGGCAGCTCACGGAAA